>NZ_CP016201.1:907471-913427 GCF_001683335.1 Selenomonas sp. oral taxon 126 | reverse complement strand
TGGAGTCAGCTTACAGATTCGCGCGGGCGTGCATTCCACTACGTCCACATCGACCAGAGTCTCGCGGGCAAGCGGCTCACAATCATGCTACACTCGGGCTATCCGAACTGGCTCGGCAGCATCGACTACTTCATGATCGGCTCATCCCGCCTCTTCCTGCGCAACCTCAGCCTCGCCGATGCCATCTACATCTCGAGCCTCTCGGTCGCCGTTGCGCTCATCGTCTTCCTCATCATGGATCTCGCATGGCGCGGCTCACATGCACGGCGCCGCCGCATGCAGCTCTACCTCATCGGCTATCTTGCGACCTTCATCCTGTGGACGACGGGCAGCTCCTCCTTCTTCTCGCGCATGTACGGCATGGCGAATTTCTGGTGGGAACTCCACCTCGTCACCCTCTACCTCATGCCCATCTTCTGCGCAAAAATTACCCAGGAGATCGTCTCGCCGCGCTACATTGCGCGCGTCAAGACAACCATGAGCGTGTTCGCCGCCCTGTTTGTCACGGCAACCATCACGGAGATTACAGGGCTTGACGGTTACATGAACATGCTCTTCCTCTTCTACCCTCTGCTCCTCGTCGGGTGCCTCCTGCTCATCTACACCCTCGCCCGCTCGAGCTGGGCGCATCATCCCGGCTGCCGCTACGGCACCTTTGCCATGACAGCGATTGTCATCTTCGGCGGCATCGACGCCCTGCACTGGGAGTATCATCAGCTCTCCGTCATGCTCTCGACCACCGTCTTCTCCATCTACGCAAGCATCCCCTTCATCTTCTATACCATCCGTGAGCAGATGCTGCGGGACGCTGCGCTCGCAGAGCAGAACGAGGAGCTTGTCCGCGAGCTCGAGATCTCGCAGAACGAGGCACAGCGGGACTTCCTCACGGGCTGCTACAACCGCCACCAGCTCGGCGAAGGCTTTGCCAAATTCTCTGCCCTCGCCTATGCACGCGGTTTCAAATTCTCCTTTGCCATCTTTGACGTGGATCACTTCAAGACCGTCAACGACACGAAGGGGCATCTCGCGGGCGACCGGATCCTGAGGCAGATCGCGGACACCATCCACGAGGAGATCGACCGCCGCCACCTCTTCATCCGCTACGGCGGCGACGAGTTCATCCTGCTCGCCCTGCACTACGACCTCGAGGCGATGGTCGCATTCTGCGAACACCTCCGCAGCATCCTCGAACACAGCCTTGACGGCGTCACCCTCAGCTTTGGCGTATCCACCTGGCACGGCAAGAAGGACCGCCTCCGCGCCCTCATTGACCGCGCCGACCGCGCCCTCTACCTCTCGAAGGAAAAGGGACGCAACACCGTCTCCGCCGAGAATGAGGAGGGTGCGGCGTAGGCGCGATAGGACAGAGTGGGCGGAAAAGATGCGCCCGATTGAGGAAAACCTTGGATTGGCAAAAGTACCAGTGCGATACTCCAAAGCAAACCCTAGTGGAGCAAGCGGAGAAAAGCGTTCGACTCGCCCCCTGCGGATTTCTTTCGTTCAAGCGCAGCGCGTTTAAGAAGTCCGCAGGTATTTAGGCGAACGAGAACGCGACCGCTTGCGTAACTAAGCGTTTGCGTGGAGTATGCACGGTAGTATTGACACAGCCCCCATACCACAACCTTTATATACGTAAATGGAGAGAGCGCCGTTTCCGCAGACGGCGCTCTCTCCGTTTTCATTCCATTTTTTTGCCAATTCCCGCGCGATGTGCTACAATGGGGGCGTTTTCAACCATCTCATAAAAGGAGAATCACATGCACCAGATCGACAACGGCCTCAAAGAAAACTTCTTCCGGTGGCGCGGACGCCTCAACCGCAAGCGCTTCATCAACCGCCTCCTCGCCCTCAGCGTCGGCGGCTTCCTCCTCTACATCATCTTCTTCATCGCTCTCGCCGCCACCAGCGGCATCCCCGCGTCCGACACCGCCGAGGAAGCGAACGCCGCCGTCGGACTCCTCACACTCGCGAGCCTCCCCATCACCGTATCGAGCTACATGCTCATGATCCGCCGCCTCCACGACATCGGACTCTCGGGCTGGTTCGTCCTGCTCGCCCTCATCCCCCTCGTCAGCCTCGGATTCATCCTCTACATCCTCTTCAAGCAGGGCACAGAGGGCGACAACGCCTACGGACCCGATCCGCTTGGCGCCTACGGAGCATCCTCATGAACAATGCCATCTTCTCCATGTCGGGCAGACTCACGCGCCGCGACTACGCACTCAGTATTGCGGCACTGTTCGGCGGCGCATTCCTCATCCTCAGCATCGCGCTCTACATCCTCCTGCCCGCCGCCCACACAACTGCAGTCATCCTCTTCCGCGAGCCGACCGCCCCGTTCTGGGGGCTCCTCATCGCAGGAGCTGCCCTCATCCTCACCCTCGTCTACTGCGCGCTCCCGCTCGCCGCCATCCCCGCCACCGTCAGGCGTCTGCACGACATGGGGCACAGCGGCCCGCTCGCCTTTCCCCTCCTCCTCGCAAGCCTCCTCCCCGTCGGCCTGTCCGTCTTCTCCCTCCTCATCATCGCCGTGCTGATGGAGGGTCTTGGCTACAACCTCGACCTCGGCTTCGTCACCGCCGAGGAGATGGCGTTCGCGATCGGCGGCTTCGTATTCATCTACATCGCCCTCGTCTTCATCGCCATGCTCGTCCTCGCCCTCTTTGGCGCATGGGTCTTCCTCAAAAAGGGCGACCCTCTGGCGAACCGCTACGGAGAACCGCCCATCGAGGAGCAGCTTCCCTCCGTCCGCGCGGCATACTTCCCCATGCAGGGCGGCATAGCGCGCGCCCCCTTCATCAGGCGCACCCTCATCCTCCTCGCCGTCGCCGGACTCCTCGTCCCCTCCATCGGGCAGAGCGTCATCATGCCCATCGCCTTCATCCTCGCGGGGCTGCAGATCCTCCCCCCCGGCGGGGACTTCTTCATCGTCTTCCTCATCCCCGGGCTGTCCCCCTTCGTCCTCCTGCCCCTCATCCTCGCGCGTCTGCGCACCCTCGGCAGGAGCAGATGGGAAGCGGCGCTCATCTACGCCCCCTTCCTGCAGAACATCCTCGTCTCATGGAAGATCACCCCCTTCTTCGCCATGTGGGGCTATATCGACCCGGAGACCCTCAGCCCTGACTTTTTCTTAGGTCTCCTCTCCGTCAGCGGAGACGGCGACGTCCTCCTCACCCTCTCCACCGTCTGCGGCATCCTCGCCCTCATCGGCATCATCCGTCTGCTGGATAGAGATAAGGAGGATATTGTCAGTCCGTTGTCATGATACCGTATCGTATTTCACCAGCATCATAGAGAAAGCGAGGCAACTATGTTCTGTCCCAAATGCACGAAATTCGTCCCCTCCTCCGCAAATGCCTGCCCGAACTGCGGCATCCCCATCATCACGGGATTCTCCCCGAACTACGGCGCGGGCTTCGACCTCGGCGACGACGACACGGAGAGCCGTAATGACGCCAAACCACGCAAAGTCATGGACAGCGACCTCTATGACAACGTATCTGATGATGACAACGTCATTGCAGGTGAGGAAAAACCCTCCGGCATCGGCGGTAAACTCAAATCCCTCTTCGGCTTCGGCAAAGGCTGAATCTGCTCATACAAAAACGCCCCGGTAAGCGTCGGGGCGTTTTTTCATATCAAAGAAATGGTGCGATTGGCGCGAGTCGAACGCGCGACCCTCTGCTTAGGAGGCAGATGCTCTATCCATCTGAGCTACAACCGCATCGGGTAGAGTGTAGCAGATTTGCGCGCGATATGCAAGCCCCGCGCGCCATACAAAAACCCCGCAGGAATCCCTGCGGGGTTCGTGCAACGGACTGCCCTTAGGCGAGCTTCTCCGTATCCACCGTCTGAATCGCGATATCCTTCACCGAGACGGGGTACGCCTCGCCTGCGACAATCGCCTTCTTGTCGATGACATTCTGCAGGCAGGTCGTGACCTCTGCCTTCGTCAGACCGTCCTTCGGATCCAGCAGGCTCACCGTCATCTCCTTGCCGCTCGACATCTTCATCGTCATGCGCAGCTGTTTCTTCGTCGACATATGAACTCCCTCCTTTCTATCGTACTAATCCCGTCCTCAGTCCTCGAGGACAGCCGTGTCCGTGCGCGTCACGAGGCTCAGCCCGTGCTTCTGCAGAGCCGCGAACCCGCGGCCCACCGTCAGCGCATCCGCATCCGTGAGGCTCGGCGCAATCCCGCTGATCGTGCGGTTCTTGTAGAGCGTCTTGCCGTCCGCGCCGACACCCGTCGTCACCTTGAGCGTAACCTTGCTCACTGCATCTTTGCGTGCCATGTGGATCAACTCCTTTCCTTCTGTACTCCGTAAGCGCTTTACACATGAATACCTGCCGTAAGCGGAAAAAAGAGGAGTCCTTTTAAAATTTTCTTTACACACGAACAAAAATTCTATATAATACATCTCAGAAAGGAACAGGTGATCGTATCGTGCCTGTGCGCTGCGCCGGCGGCAGGCAGGATGGGCGGCAAACCGCCCATAGGGAATGAAAGGAGATCCGAAATGAACCGGACGAAGAGAGAAATCCTCATGCAGAGACTTCCCGCAGCAGCGGACATTCTCGCACTCGTACCCGACAGTGGCGCAAACGGCTCCGGCGAGACCGTCGTCCATACCGCCGCAGGGGACAGACTGCAGCTCCCCGCAACCACCGAATACGTCCTCTCCTGCCTCGCCGAGCGCGAGGACAAGGAGATCCGCCTCATCCGCAGGAACGCCGCGCGTCTGCTCGCACGCCGCCGCAACATCATCCTCCCCATCCTGCACGGCTGCGTCCTCGCGCCCCTCATGATGCGCCCCGTACAGAAGCGCTGCGGCAGACTTGGCTACATCAACATCGCACGCGCCCCGCTCGTCGCGCACAGCACGCGCGGCACCGACGTTGCCCTCACGAGCGGCGCCGTCATCCACACCCTCTGGCAGCCGCCCACCGTAAAGAAGCTCGTGCAGGAGGGGCGCGCCGTCCACTACAAACTCCTCCTCGACGTGCGCCGCCAGCTGCGCTCGGCGGAGGAGCTGGGCTGAGAAGGCACCGTTAGAGATGATGTGTCCTTAAGCGAACCCTCTTGCATTTTCCCTTCATTCATTGTATGATACAGATACAGAACAACGGAGGGTACAATATGCAAATCTCAAGCCGCTTCACCATCGCCATCCACATCCTCATCTGCGTCGAACTCTACGGCAACGACGCCCCCGCCACGAGCGAGAGCCTCGCGGGCAGCATCGGTGCGCATCCCGTCGTCATCCGCCGCATCCTCGGACAGCTGCGCCGCGCGGGACTCATCACCGTCGCACGCGGACGCGAGGGTGGCGCCCACATCGCACGCCCCCTCGCCGGCATCACCCTCGCCGACGTCTTCCGCGCCGTCGAGAGCATCGGTGACGACACACTCTTCAGCTTCCACGAGAACCCAAACCCCGCCTGCCCCGTCGGCCGCAGCATCCATAACATCCTCGACGGCCACCTCACCGCCATCCAACGCGCGATGGAACGCGAGATGCAGCAGACAACCCTCGCCGACGTCATACAGGAGGCGCGGGCGGAGGTATCTGCCGAAAATTGAACTGCGACTCCCCTAAGCGCCCCTAGCGGAGCAAGGGCATAATGACGGCTCTTTGTCATATGTTACGGAAAATCGGAAATAGCGATGTGCGATGCTCCAAAGCAAACCCTAGTGGAGCAAGCGGAGAAAAGCGTTCGACTCGCCCCCTGCGGATTTCTTTCGTTCAAGCGAAGCGCGTTTAAGAAGTCCGCAGGTATTAGGGAATCACGAACTCAATGATGCCGTTCAGATTGGTGCAGATTTTTCGTCCTGTCAAGAAGATAAACCGCAGGCATAGCGGTGGCTATGCTGAGGATTTATCGACGCAGAGAGGGCGGAAAAGATGTGCCAAGATGAATGGCTGAATGAGTCCGTGATTCCCTCAGCGAACGA
>NZ_CP016201.1:893258-907446 GCF_001683335.1 Selenomonas sp. oral taxon 126 | reverse complement strand
TTCGTTCAAGCGAAGCGCGTTTAAGAAGTCCGCAGGTATTAGGGAATCACGAACTCAATGATGCCGTTCAGATTGGTGCAGATTTTTCGTCCTGTCAAGAAGATAAACCGCAGGCATAGCGGTGGCTATGCTGAGGATTTATCGACGCAGAGAGGGCGGAAAAGATGTGCCAAGATGAATGGCTGAATGAGTCCGTGATTCCCTCAGCGAACGAGAACGCGACCGCTTGCGTAACTAAGCGTTTGCGTGGAGCAAGCACAGACTCATTCCGTAAACATTTATCATAGAACCATAATGACGGCAGGGCGGAATCAACGCAACATGATAGGAGACTTCAATGACGTGGGTATCCCACATAGCCGTAACGGGCACGATCGTCTATGCCGTCACTACTGATCCGCTGCTGACGGCGGCTGCTGCCGTGGGCGCCGTCCTGCCGGACAAGGTGGAGGGCTCGCCGGGGAGCGTCGGATGGAATACATGGCGCAGCCGCCATCGCGGCTGGTCGCACTGGCCCGTGCTCTACCTCGCCCTCATCGGAGGACTCGCACAGGCAAGGGCGTACTTCTTCTACGATGCGGCGTTCTTCTCCGTCCTCACATGGCTCTTCATCGGCGCCCTCCTCCACATTGCGGAGGACGCCGTCTGCGGCAAGGTTCCCGGCATATTCCCCATGCAGAAGATCGGCATACGACTCTTCACCGTCGGCTCATTCCGCGAATATCTATTTGCCGGTTTTTGTATTATCGTCGTATATGCAGGACAATATATTCTGCGCATGTAAAAAGCGCCCTTGTCAAAGAAGGGCGCTTTTGCTATAATGTGAATAGAAGGAAACGTCCTATGCGGCATCTTTCCTTGGTTGCGAATTGTTTTTGAACAACCGCTCACTTGGCAGAGTGGGCGGTTACTTTTTTGCTATTGCAAGCAGATATCCGGTGGCAACGACCAATAAAACGATCGCGTCAACTTCCGTCATACTCACTCACCCCCTTTCGGGGGAAAGATACCGCCGCGGGATCACTCCCGCCCAAGGACGTTTCATCTGCATTATACACTGTAACGTGTAAAAACACAAACGGATTTTCTACACAAAAGCCGTCTCCATACGGGAGGCGGCTTTTGTCGTATTCACTTACTCCTCAATCGTCACCTCGGTACCGACGGTGATATGCTTCTTCAGCGCGAGGAGGTCGCTGTTGTGCATGCGGATGCAGCCCTCGGAGGCACGCGTCCCGATGCTCGCGGGATCGTGCGTGCCGTGGATGCCGATGCCGTCCCACGCGCCGCCCGAGAGCTCCGAGGTGTCGAGGCTGATGAAGTACGGGCCGTACGCGCCCTCGATCTCGCCCTTGCCGTCGCCGAAGTCATGCGTCCAGTCGGAGGAGTCAATCACCTCGTCGATGGGGAAGCTGCCGTCGGGCGTCTTCATGTCGCCACTCACGCGCTTCTGTCCCGCGTTCTTGCCAAGCGCAACGGGAAAGGACCGGATGACGTTGCCGTCCTCAAGCAGGTAGAGGCGGAATTCGCTCTTTTTGATGAGGATGCTTGTCCCTGCGGGTGCTGCTGCCGGGCGCACGGACTCTTCTGTCGCCGTATCTTCCGCACGCGCAGCGGGGGCGGCGGGATCTTCCTTCGTCGCTGCCTTGGCGGGGGCGGCTGCGGTCGGGGCGGGCTGCTTTCCTGCTGATGCGGTGACAGATGCGGCGGGCGGCTCGTCTGCGGCACTCAGATAGCTGTACGCGCCGAAGACGAGGGCGAGGACGAACACGCCGCCGAGCAGGGCGAAAAAGCGCGCATAGCTGCGCCGTTTCTGACGTACGCGCAGGGAGCGCAAATCGTTTTGTCTCATGGCGACCTCAAATCTGCTTGCAGAAATCGCCGGAGACCCAGCACTCCGTGCCGTCGGCGCGGCGTACGTGATACCACCCGTCCATGCTGCCGAGGATGGAGACGTACTCGCGGTTGTCGAAATAGCCGAGGATCTCATCGTCCGTGCTTGGACCGCCGCGCATGCGCACATCAGTCCCGCGAATCTGCCCGTGCGTATTCGGCGGTGCGGGCGTCATCCGCTGCAGCTGCGTGTCGATGACGGGCGCAGGCGCTGCGGGTTGCTGCTGCACTGCGGGTGCGGCGTTCTGCTGTGGCTGCGCGGCGGACTGCCCCTGTGTCTGCGTCTGTGCGGGCGCAGGGCTGCTCGTGGTCGTGCTTTGCTGCGATGCGGCGGGCTCGTCATTCGTCAGCTTGTCGATCACCTTGGTGACGGGATTCGTGCATCCGGCAGTGCAGAGGAGGAGAGCGATGAGTCCGATGGAGAGGATGGGGCGCATGGGGACATCTCCTTTCTTTTTGCAGGGGGGATTTATGACGGCATTTCGTCCGTGCTTTCTCCTATAGTATAACATAGTTCGGAATTGTTTGCATCGTTCGCACAGAGGCATTCCGTAACATTTATCATAGAACCAATAAGCAGCGCACGCAAAAATTTCTTGCCAATTACCCCATCCTCTGATACAATATGTTCTGCTACAACGATATGCTAAACACAATATATAGTGTTTTACAAAGGAGTTTAACACATGACAGTGACAACGGTGACGAAGCGTGCGGGGCATGCCGTGCCCTATGATCGTGCGAAGATCCGCAATGCAATCGCGGCGGCGAGCAAGGAGTACGTCCATCCGATGACGGCGCTCGAGATCGACGCGGTGACGACGGGCGTCGAGGAGGCGTTCGGGCCGCGCACGGAGATCAGCGTCGAGGAGATACAGGATCTCGTCGAGAAGCAGCTGCTCGCACACGGACACTACGACATTGCGCGCCGCTACATCACGTACCGCCAGCGCCACGCGCAGCGCCGCCTCGCGCAGAAGCATCTCATGGCGAGCTACCGCGACATCTTCTTCGCGGACTCCGTCGACTCGGATCTGAAGCGCGACAACGCGAACATCAACACGGACGCGTCCATGGGCATCATGCTGAAGCTCGGCGCGGAGGGTGCGAAGCACTTCGTTGACAACTACGTCCTTGACGAGCGCTATGCGACCGCCGACCGCGAGAACTTCATCCACATCCACGACAAGGACTTCTCGCTCATCACGTTCAACTGCTGCCAGATCGACCTGCTGAAACTCTTCCGCGGCGGCTTCTCCACGGGGCACGGCTTCCTGCGCGAGCCGAACCCCATCCGCGCGTATGCGAGCCTCGCGTGCATCGCGATCCAGTCGAACCAGAACGATATGTTCGGCGGGCAGAGCATCAACGCGTTCGACTACGCGATG
This sequence comes from Selenomonas sp. oral taxon 126, assembly GCF_001683335.1. GTDB lineage: Bacteria > Bacillota > Negativicutes > Selenomonadales > Selenomonadaceae > Centipeda. Next base: position 904,165 of record NZ_CP016201.1, on the reverse strand, counting down.
GCGGACGGCGTGAAGAAGTCCTTCCGCAAGGCGATTGTCGAGGAGGCGTGGAAGGCTCTGCTCTACCGCCTCGGGCGCGGGCATTTCACCCACGATGCATTCAAGAAGGCGCTGCGTCACGAGCTCGACTTCGCTGTCTGCGTCTACGCCGAAAAGCAGGATGACGTGCGCGCGGAGAAGGCGCGTGCCGAGCTCCTGCGCGCGCTGAACGTCGTCTACAGCGCGGCGTTCGAGACGCCTGTGGCACAGGAACTCGAAGCGGATGCACGCACGGTCTATCAGCTTGCGTGCGAGAGCGTCGAGGAGGAGACCCATCAGGCAATGGAGGCGCTCATCCACAATTTCAACACGCTTCACTCGCGCGCGGGCGCGCAGGTGCCGTTCAGCTCGATCAACTACGGTATGGACACCTCGCCCGAGGGGCGGCTCGTCATCCGCGAGGTGCTCAGCGCCATCTGGCAGGGGCTCGGCAACGGCGAGACGGCAATCTTCCCGATCTCCGTCTTTCAGCTGAAGGCGGGCGTTAACTACAACCCCACCGATCCGAACTACGACCTCTTCATCGAGTCCTGCCGCGTCAGTGCGCGCCGCCTCTTCCCGAACTACGTCAACCTCGACGCGCCGTACAACCTCCAGTACTACAAGCCCGGCGACTACAACAGCTGCGTTGCGACGATGGGCTGCCGCACGCGCGTCATGAGCAACGTCAACGGCCCCGAGCAGTCGGGCAGCCGCGGCAACTTCTCCTTTACGACGATCAACCTGCCGAAGCTCGCGCTCGAGGCAAAGGGCGATCTCGATAAGTTCTGGGAACTGTACGATCACTACATCGAGCTCTGCCACGACTACCTCCTCGACCGCCTGAAGATCATCGAGGAAAAACACGTCTACAACTATCCGTTCCTCATGGGGCAGGGCGTCTGGCTCGACAGCGAGAAGGCGAGCCCTGTCGACTCCATCAAGGATCTCCTCAAGCACGCCTCGTTCTCCATCGGCTTCTGCGGGCTTGCCGAGTGCCTCGTAGCGCTCACGGGCAAGCACCACGGCGAGAGCGCGGCGGCGCAGGAACTCGGGCTGAAGATCGTCGGGCATATGCGGGAGCGTACGGACGCCTACACCGAGGCGGAGCACCGCAACTGGTCGACGTTCGGCACGCCGGCGGAGAGCACGGCAGGGCAGTTCCAGCGTGCGAACAAGAAGGCGTATGGAAATGTGCCGGGCGTCACCGACCGCTCGTACATGACGAACTCGAGCCACGTGCCCGTCTACTACGACATCAGCGCGTACGACAAGATCTGCATCGAGGCGCCGTATCACGCGCTCGAGAACGCGGGGCACATCGCCTACATCGAGATGGACGGGGATCCCTCGAAGAACGTCAAGGCGTTCGAGAAGGTCGTGCGCGCCATGCACGACGCGGACATGGGCTACTTCTCCATCAACCACCCCGTTGACCGCGACCCTGTCTGCGGCTACACGGGACTGATCGAGAACGAGTGCCCGCACTGCCACCGCAAGGAGAAGTCATTCGGTACGATGACTGTGCCGCGCATGAAGGATTGACATCTCTCCACGCAAGAAAAGAGCCGCTCCACGAAACCGAAATCAGCTTCGTGGAGCGGCTTTTTAGGAATCGCTGATAAAATAGACCCTCAGATTGGTGTAGATTTTTTCGTCCGATTGAGGAGGCGAACCGGACGCAGAGTGGGGCTCTGTGGAGGATTTGCCGACAAAAAACGGGCAAAAAAGATGCGTCAAGATGGCGGTGCTGAATTTATCAGTGCTTCCTTTATTTCCCAATGCAGAACTCGCTGAAGATGCGGTCGATGAGATCCGTATCCACCGTTTCTCCGAGGATCTCGCCGAGGGCATCGTACGCGGCGCGCAGGTCGATGGATACGAAGTCCATGCCCATTGCGGCGGCGAGCGCCCTGTCCGCCTCGGTGAGGTGACGCGCGGCACGCTGCAGCGCCTCTGTCTCGCGCTCCCTGTTCGGGAGCGCCCCGTCGCTGAGCTCCCCCTCCATCATCTGCACGCGCGCGGCGATGGTCTCACGCAGGGTGTCGAGCCCCGTGCCCGACTGTGCGGAGATCATGAGGACGGGCGCATTCACGCCGTCGAAGTCCGTGACGGAGAGGATGCGCGCGCAGTCCTCCTTGTTGCAGAGGATGATGGTGTCGGCATTCATCCCGCGCAGACGCGCGATGAGCTCCTGATCCTCCGCCGTGAGCTCGCTGGAGCTGTCAAAGACGGCGAGCACGAGCTCCGCGTCCTCGAGATGCTGCTCCGTGCGCGCAACACCGATCCGCTCGACCTCGTCCGATGCTGCACGCAGCCCCGCCGTATCGAGGAGGCGCAGGGGGATCCCCGCGATGCTGATCTCCTCCTCGATGACATCACGCGTCGTGCCGGGCACATCCGTCACAATGGCGCGTTCCGTGCCGACGAGGGCGTTGAGCAGGCTGGACTTGCCGACGTTCGGCCGCCCGACGATGACGGTCTTGACGCCCTCGCGCAGGATGCGCCCCGCATGTGCACCCGTGAGGAGTCGCTGCGTCGCCGCAGCAGCGGCAGCAATGTCCTCCCTGAGTGCGGCAGCGGAGGCGGCGGGGATGTCGTCCTCGGGGAAGTCGATCCCCGCCTCGATGCGCGCAATCGCGCCGAGCAGACGGTGACGGATGCCTGCAATCTCCTCCGAGAGTGCGCCCGCCAGACGCTCGCGTGCGGCACGTGCGCTGCGCGCGCTCTTTGCCGCGATGAGCTGCATGACGCCCTCGGCGCGCGCGAGGTCGAGCCGCCCGTTCAGGAAGGCACGCTTTGTGAACTCGCCCGCCTCGGCGGGACGCGCGCCCGCCTCCCACGTGCGCAGCAGCACCTCGCGCAGGACGATGGTGCCGCCGTGACATTGCAGCTCGATCGTATCCTCGCCCGTATAGGAGTGCGGCGCGCGCATCGGCAGCAGAATGCAGTCGTCGATGACGGTGCCGTCCGCCGCTGTGATCTGTCCGTATCGTGCGCGATAGGGGGCGATCTCCCCAAGATCGCCGCGCGCGGGGCGGAATATCTCCCGCGCAATGGCAAACGCCTCCGCCCCGCTCACACGAATGATGCCGATGCCGCCCACGCCGTGCGGGGTGGCGATCTGGCTGATCGTATCCTCTGACATATTTACCCTTTCCCTGTTCCCGTTTCCCTTTTCATCCCCTGCTATTATAGCGCGAATCTCCGCGTGCGACAATATCTCCATGTCAATCTGCAGCATAGAATCAAAGAGGCTGCCGCACAAAGTCAAGTACTTCGTGCAGCAGCCTCTTGTTGTATCATCGCATCGAGCGATATTAGATCGACATTCCTGCGGCGTTTGCCTTCTCGAGGAGGGTCAGCGCCTCGGTCAGAAGCAGATTCGCGAGATCCACGTTCTTCTGCTCCTTGAGGTATCCCTGATAATGCGACGGGCTTGCCCCTGCGCCGCTTGTGAGCATCCCCGGCTCGACGGTGCCGTCCGCGTTGAAGCTGTAGAGCATATAGATCGGGATCATGTGGTTCTGTCCCTGCCATACGCCAAAGTCTGCATCCGCGTCACGCGTGTCGTTCATGACGGTGAAGTTGACAATCCACGGACTTTGATAGGAGGCATTGCGCTGCGCCCCGAACTCTGCAAAGCTCTTCCGCGAGCTGATGTCCGCAACGCGATTGTTCTTGCGATCAACGATGAGGATACGCCGCCCCTTCGAGGTATCGACCGCCAGGAAGCCGTCGCTGCTGTGCCCATAGGTTGTGAGGCTGACATGCGCCGAGATTCCAAACCCTGCGAGCTCGTTTTGCGCGGCTTCCTCGGGCGATGCATTGGCGGAGGAGAAGCCGTGCACGGTATTGTATTTCTGACGGCCAATCTCCCTGCCGTCCTTGTCGTAGAAGATCTCGAGTCCCAGCTCGCCCGCATCGTTGTACTCCTTGACGATGCGGTGCCTCCCGTCGGCAATGTTGACGGGTTCGTCCGCCGTGCCAAAGAAGGAAAGCTCGGTCATTCTGCGGTTTTCATCGGATTTGTAGTGGAGCGAGGCGCACGATAAGACGGAGGAGATGACCGGATTGCCATCCTTTCCACGGAACGAGACCTTTGATACCGCACCGAGTTCATTCCGTTCAAAGAGAACCTCGACAACATCGTTGCCAAAGCTGTCCTTATCCAGGGTAACGGGTGTGCCGTCGGTGGAGAATGCCCTGATGGAGGAAACAAACCCATCCGTATAGGTGTATTTGTAGGAGGCTACATTGCCGAGTTCCTTCAGACCGATCGGCCGCTCGTCCTTATCAAAGAAGACGATCTCGGCGGGACGCCTCTCGTCGCCCTCATAGTGATATTTCGTGATCGCTCCCGCGCTGAAAAATGTCTGCACACCCATGCCGCTGAAGACGCCGAGCAGTCTCGAATTCTTGATCTTGAGCTCATCATCCGAGCCGAAGTGGCGTGCCTCGATGCGGCGATCCTGATCGTCGAGTTTGTAGACAATCTTGGCGATGCCCATCGCATCATTCATCAGATTCCCGTCTTTGCCATAGTTGGCAATCTCGATCGGCATGGGATTCTTGCTGTCAGCGTACTTCAGATGCAGCTCATAGAACTTGGCCTCCGTCATCACGCGGTTGCCGTCAGGACCTGCAAAGCCGATCTTGGCAAGCTGTCCCTTGTCGTTATAGTCGAAGAGCATCTGCGCGTAGCCATCGGAATTGCTCCTCTGCGCACCCTCGCTGTCATACAGATAGGCGGTCTTCGCCTTCCCGTCGACGATCTTGTAGAGAATCGCGTAGGCATCGTAGTAGCCGCTCTGTGCACGCATATGCACGTCCTTGAAATTGTACTTGACGAAATCATCCTGATACTCGACCGTGAGCGTGGAGAACTGGTAGGGATGCCCGAGCGTGTCGATCCACGTGTCCACGACGATGTGATCGCCGATCATGGAGGTGATCTTCTCGAGCTTATTGTTCTCGTTGAACTCCACCTTATAGACCCGATCCCTGTCGCCTACCTTGCCATCGGCAACCTTTTCGGCGACGAAGAATTCGCCGTTCGGCGCCATGACGAGGCTTTTATATATACCCGGCGACTCCAGAGGGGCATACGCCGCATTGTTCGAGGACACACCGCCTCCGCAGCCCGAAAAAATCATGCTGACGATGAGCGCAGATAAGAGCAGCACCAATTTTCGCATACATTCTCCTCCTTACAGCTACATAATTATTGATTAAAACAGATTTATTATATCATTTGCATAACATTGAAACAAGAATATTTTTATTTTCGAAGCACAAAAAAGGGGCTGTCGCACGAAGTCATTTTGACCGTGCAACAGCCCTTTGTTTGTCTTCCCAAAACGCTCAAAGCGCCCCTACCACCGCTCACGCGGTTCCCCTCCCCCGTGCGCCACGGGGGAGGCTTTTGGTTTTCCCTAACACCTTTTCAACGCTCGTAGCGGTCGTACCCCTGCTCCTCGTAGTCGCGCGTATAGCGGCGGCGGCGTGGCACGATGACGACGTAGCGGCGCGGGTTGTCGCCCGCGCTGTAGGTGGTGACGCGGCGATTGTCCTGCAGCGCCATGTGGATGATCTTGCGCTCGTGGCGGCTCATGGGCTCGAGGTGAATCTCCTCGCCGATGCGGCACGCCTTGTCCGCGAGATGCCCCGCGAGGCGTGTGAGCGTCTCCTCACGGCGCGCGCGGTAGTCCTCTACATCGAGAATGATGCGCGCATAGCCCGTCTCGGGGATCTTGTTCACAACGAGGTTCGTGAGGTATTGCAGCGAGTCGAGCGTCGCGCCGTGTTTGCCAATAAGGATTCCGAGGCTGTCGCCCTGCATGTTAAAGATCGTGCCCGAGGGCGTATCCGTGCGGTGCAGGGTGACGGAGAGTCCCATTGCGGCAAAGATCTCGCCGAGGAATTTCTCCGCTGCCGCCATCATCTCGTCGGTGAGCGGGATGAGCTGACTGTCCGTCCGCTCGCGATGACTCCCCTCATAGCCTGCACCTGTGCGCTCGTAGGAGGGGCGTTCCCGCCGCTCCCGACGGAAATCCTGCCGCTCGTCCCCGTAGCGGCTGCGCACGGAACGCTCCCGCGTCTCGCCGTATCCGCCGCGCTCGCGTCGCTCGCCATAGCCGCCCTGTCCGCTGCTCTCGCGCGGTGCACGGCGCTCCTCGCCCATGCGTGCGGGACGCTCCTGACGATCGCCATAGCCGCCACGCGCTATGTTCTCGCGGCGCTGTTCACCGCCACGCTGCGGTGCGCTCTGCTCTGCCGCCTTGCGCGCGGAGGAGCGCAGATCGGTGTGAAAGCGCTTTTTAATGCCGAATCCCTCGTCCTGTGCACGCTCTTCCTGCGGCATGGTGGACGGCTGAGGAGACGGTGCAAGGACGGTCGGCGGCGCAGGGGTCTGGATCTCCGTGCGCTGCGGCGGGATCACGGGGCGCGTCGTCACGCGGATGCGCGCCTCCCTTTTTCCCCAGAGGCCGAGGAAGCCGCCCGAGGGCTCCTGTACGATCTCATAGGTGACCTCTTCTCTGCCGCAGCCGAGTTTGTCGAGGGCGTGCGAGAGTGCATCCTCGACGGTTCTGCCGGTGGTCTCGATGATCTCTGCCATATCAATGTGCCTCCTTCACTGCGCCCTCGCCGTGGTACATCCACCACTGCTGGGCGATCTGCACGACGTTCATCGTCACCCAGTAGAGGACGAGACCCGAGGGGAATGTGAGGCTGATCCAACCGATGAAGAGCGGCATGATGGTCATCATGATCTTCATCTGCGCGTTCATCTCGGTGTTGGTCATCTTCTGCTGGAGATAGGTGGTCGCAGCAGACAGCACGGGCAGGATGTAGAGCGGGTCGGGCTCGGTCATGTTCGGCAGCCAGAAGAATGCCGCCGCCTCGGGGGTCGGGAATGTGAAGTTGAAGAGCGCATAGTACATGCCCATGAGGATCGGCATCTGCACGAGCAGCGGCAGGCAGCCGGCGAGCGGGTTGACGCCCGACTCGCGAAAAAGTTCGCCCGTCTTCTGCTGAAGCATCTGCGGGTTGTTCTTGTACTTTTCCTGGATCTTTTTCATCTTCGGCTGGATTTCCTGCATCGCCTTCATGGATTTGATCTGCTTGACGGTGAGCGGATAGGTCACGACCTTGATGAGGATGGTGAGCAGGATGATGGGATAGCCGTAGCTGACGAGGCCTGCAGCGCTCGTGACGGTGTAGAATCCTCCGAGTATAAACTGCAAAATGTGAATGATCGGCTGAAAGAGGTTGCTGAAAAATTCGCTCAATTCGATTTCCTCCTACTGTGCGGAAATGTGTCTGATGATAAATCAAAAATCAGGTTTAGGATTGAATCAAGAATTACGTTGTGCTGTGGGTGAACAATGAGGTCAAGCTCCGCTTCGAAGCAAACCCTAGTGGAGCAGGCGGAACAGAGTGTGCGACCCGCCCCCGGCGGATTTCTACCGTTCAAGCGCGCAGCGCGCGTTTGAAATCCGTCGGTATTTAGGCGGACAAGCACACGACCGCTTGCGCAACGAGGCGTTTGCGAGGAGCGGAGCGTCACCTCACATACAATACTTACGGCACGGGATCATACCCGCCCTTGTGAAACGGATGACAGCGCAGAATGCGCCGGAGCGCCATCCATCCGCCGCGCCGCGCACCGTAGCGCTCGATCGCCTCCATCGCATACGCCGAGCAGGTCGGATAGTAGCGGCACGACGGCGGCAGGAGCGGCGAGATGCAGCTGCGGTAAAAGCGCACGAGGAGAAGCAGCAGCTGCTTCATCACTGCTCCCTCGCACGTTTTTTCGCCTGCCCGTTCGCAAAGATCTGCGCGCGCCGCGCAAGCCTCCGAAGCTCTCCGGCGGCGTCCTGCATTTTGCCCGCAGCAAGTCCCGCGCGCCCGATCAGGAGAATCCCGACATCCTGGCGCAGCTCGTGCTGCATATGACGGTACGCCTCGCGCAGGAGGCGCTTCGTGCGGCTGCGCACGGCGGCACAGCCCAGTTTTTTCCCTGCGGCAAAGCCAACCTTGCCCGCAACGCGCACATCGCGCAGGACGTAGAGGATCATCCCCCGCCCCGCGACGGACGTGCCCTTTTGATAGACATGCTGAAAATCGCTGCGCCGCTTGATCATCTTTGCACGCGGCAATGTGTGTCTTTTTTCTTCCATATCGCTAAAAAAGAGGTCACCCGCGGTGACCTCTGATCGGCTATCGCATTACGCCGACAGCTTCTTTCGTCCGCGCTGACGCCTTCTCTTCAGTACGAGGCGGCCGCCTTTCGTCTTCATGCGCTCACGGAAACCATGTGTCTTCTTTCTCCAATGATTGTTGGGCTGAAATGTTCTCTTCACCTCACGTCACCTCCTTTGCTGCCGCGCTTCGCGGCATATGCCGTGCGGCGTTTCAATAATCGAATAACTAGCCGTCATTATAGACGAAAAAAACCTGCGCTGTCAAGGCGTGCACGTCCTGTTTACGCGTTTTTTCCGCGAATGTGACCAAAGCACCTGTTGATAAGTGCCTCTTTTTTTGCTAAAATATCCCCATTGTATTGTGGAAAACCTGTGAAAAAACCGTGTATAATTTTATCTCTCCGCATTTTATCGCACGGATTTCATCGATCGACTTATCCACAGTTGTGAATAACTCTGTGGATAAAAACATATAAAAGAAATTTTTTGAAGGGACGCAGATGTATGTCCGTAGAACAGACCCCCGCCCTCGCGCAGGAATGGCAGAAGGTACTTGAAAAGACCGTCGGAATCATTCACGAGGATGCCGTGAAGAAGTGGATCGCACCCATGATCCCCGTATCTCTCGAAAAGAAGGAGCTCATTCTCGCCGTAGATACCATCTTCAACAAACAGTACATCGAGCAGCGTTACCTCGTCCTGTTCGGCGATGCCGTGCAGCAGGCGCTCGGTGTGGGCTATACATTCAAGATCATCGTCGACCCCACGATTGCCGCGCCAAAGAAGAACGCACCTGTGAAAAAAGAACCGCCCACAGAAAAAATGGTCGCCGAGGCGCAGGAGGAGTATCACGTACCCGCACAGGGCAGCCTCCCGCTCGCACCCGAGAGCGCGCCCGCAGCGGCCCCCGACGATCCCACATCGCTCAACCCGAAGTACACCTTCGACGCCTTCGTCATGGGGCGCTCGAATCAGTTCTCATATTCGATGGCAAAGGCGGTTGCGGACGCGCCCGGCCTCCCCTCACATAACCCGCTCTTCATATACGGCGGTGTGGGGCTTGGCAAGACCCATCTCATGCACGCCGTCGGGCACAAGATTCTCGCCGACCATCCCGAGAAGCGCGTCCTCTACATTGCAAGCATGGATTTCACGAACGAATTCATCCGCTCCATCCGCGAGAAGAGCATGGACGCATTCCGTGAGAAATACTATAACATCGACATGCTGCTGATCGACGATATCCAATTCTTCGCAGGACAGGAGCAGACACAGACAGAGTTCTTCCAGACGTTCAACAAGCTGCGCGACAGCGGCAGGCAGATCATCCTGACCTCCGATCGGCAGCCGCAGGACGTGAAGGATCTCGAGGATCGCCTCATCTCGCGCTTTGCCGGCGGTGCGGTCGTGGACATCCAGCCGCCGGAATTCGAGACGCGCGTCGCGATCCTCCAGAAAAAAGCACAGACCGAAGAGGTCGACATCCCCGAGGATGTTGTCACCTACATCGCCAGCCGCGTCGACAGCAATATCCGAGAGCTTGAGGGGGCACTCACGCGCCTCATCAAATACGCCTCAATGATGCGGATGCCGATCGACGAGACGACCTGCATCGCCGCCCTTGGCAACTATCTGCACGGTGAGAAGGGGCGGCGCATCACGATGGAGATGATCGAGCGCATCGTCTGCACCCACTTCAAAGTGACGAGCGAGGACATCCGCTCCACGCGGCGCAGCAACGACATCGCCTACCCGCGCCAGATCGCCATGTACCTCTGCCACGAGCTGACCGACGTATCGTGGCCGACCATCGGCGGCTTTTTCAACAAGGATCACTCCACCGTCATCCACGCGCACAAGAAGATCCAGAATCTCACGGAGTCCGACGGCGCAACCAAGGCGCTGATCGAGTCGCTGACGATCCAGATCAAGGGGATCTGAGAGGACATAAAAATTTCTGTATCCTTCTTGAGACTGTTTACCGTAAACAAACGTCTATGGTACGATACCCCAAAGCGAACCCTAGTGGAGCAAGTGAGTAAAGCGGGCGACTCGCCCCCGGCGCATTTCTTTCGTTCAAGCGTAGCGCGTTTAAGAAGTGCGCCGGTATTTAGGCGAACGAGCACGCGATCACTTGCGTAACTAAGCGTTCGCGCGGGGTATGTACCATAGAACGTGAAAAATATACTGTTTATATCCCTGTGCATATCACACCTCATTTCATGTGGATCGTTTGTGGATAACAATTCATCCACCGTCCATCTGTGTAAACTGTGGATAACTAAAGCATAACTTTGCCCAACTTATCAACAGCCACACCCGCGTTTCTCTAAGGCTTTTTCCACTTTTCCACCAATCCACAGCCCCTACTACTACGACTACTGAATTTATTTACTACACGCATTTATAGAAAAACGGGAGCGCATACGCTAAACACACTTTGTACGATACTCCAAAGCAAACCCTAGTGGAGCAAGCGGAGAAAAGCGTTCGACTCGCCCCCGGCGGATTTCTACCGTTCAAGTGGAGTTCGTACTTCGATCCGTCAGAAAGGAAATACCATGAACATCACGCTTGCAAAGAGCGATCTCATCTCCGCGCTGCAAATCGTCAGCAAGGGACTCTCCACCAAGCCGCAGACCCCAATCCTCTCAGGCGTCTACATGACCGCAAAGGAAGGCC
>NZ_CP016201.1:806487-893233 GCF_001683335.1 Selenomonas sp. oral taxon 126 | reverse complement strand
CTCCAATCCACCAACTACGAGCTCGGCTTCATCGTCACCATCCCCGCCGAGATCCACATGGTCGGCACGGCAGTCCTCCCCGGCAAATACCTCACAGAATTCGCACGCAAACTGCCCGCAGAGGAAGTCTCCATCGACACGGGCAGCTCCGACGGACTCGCCGTCATCCGCTCCGGCAGTGCACGCTTCACCCTCCGTACGATGGAGGTCAGTGATTTCCCAGTCCTACAGCGTATGGAAGGAACACTGCAATTTACCATCAAAGACCGCACACTTGCGCGTCTTGTCAAGAAATCAACCTTCGCATGCCTACGCGAGGAGCAGCGTGACCGCCGTCCTATCTTCACGGGCTGCCAGCTCGAGGTCGAGGGCAAGGAAGTCACCTTTGCCGCGACGAACGTCCACCGTCTCGCCGTCAAGAGCGAGCTGCTGGAGGAGGATGCAGGGCAGATCCGCATCATCATCCCCGCGAAATTCTTGGAGGAAGTCACGCGCACCATCACGGGTGACGTACCGACCGACATTCACGTCACCTGCTCCTACAATCAGATCAGCATGTCCGCAGACGGCATCTACATGACCTCGCGCCTCATCGAAGGCGCATTCCCCGACTACCGCCGCGTCATCCCGCAGGAGGAGAATATCCGCACGCGCGTCACGCTCGACGCAGCGACCTTCGCCTCGGCGGTGGAGCGCGCCTCCCTCATCGCACGCACCGATCAGTACAACATCGTCAAGCTTGCCTTTGAGGAGGGACTTATGCGCATCTCCTCGAACAGCCCCGAGATCGGCGAGGCAGAGGAGACCATTGCCGCAGAGGTCACGGGCGACGATGTCACGATTGCATTCAACGCCTCCTATCTCATGGATGCTGTGAAGTCCCTCGACAGCGATACCTTCATCCTCTCGCTGCAGGGGGCGAACGCACAGGGCATGAACCTCTCGCCGATTACAATCCGTGAGGAAGCCGATCCCAACTATATCTACGTTGTAACGCCTGTGAGGACACATTGACAGACATCGAGATTCACACAGAGACAATTCAGCTCGACCAGTTCCTGAAACTGGCGGGTGCCGTTCCGAGCGGCGGCATCGTAAAGGAACTCATTGCAGAGGGAGCCATCCTGCGCAATGGGGAGATCGAGACCGCACGCCGCCGCAAACTTGTCCCCGGAGACATTATTACATTGGATGGTACAAATACTTACCGTGTTACGCGTGCGTAATTATGCGGATTACATCGTTACGACTGCGTTCCTACCGTAACTATGAGGAGCTGCATATCGACTTCGATGCAGGCGTGCAGATCTTCCTCGGTGCGAACGCGCAGGGCAAGACGAATATCATCGAGGCGCTCTACTATGCCGCCTTTGGACGCTCCCATCGCACCTCGAGCGATGCGGAGCTTATTCGCATGGGCGCGGACGGCGCGCATATCGCCCTTTCCTTTCTGCGGCACGATGTTCCTGCGGAGCTTTCCTTTACATTTCAGCGCGGCGCGCGCCGGCGCATTGAGTACGCGGGCAGCCCGCTGAAACAGAGGGAGCTTGTCGGCATCCTGCCGATGGTGCTCTTCTCTCCCGAGGATCTCTTCCTTGTCAAGGGCGCACCCGCGCTGCGCCGCCGCTATCTCGACGCGGAGCTCTCGCAGGCAAGCCCCGCCTACTACGGCGAGCTCCTGCGCTATACGCACATCCTGCGCCAGCGCGCCGCGCTACTGAAGGACATCCGCGAGCGCCTTGCCCCGCCCGATGCCCTCCTCCCGTGGGATACACAGCTCGCACGGAGCGCGGCATACATCGTCACGCGGCGCATCGCAGCGACCGCGCAGCTCGGTGCGCTCTCCGCGCGCGTGCAGGCAGTGCTTGCGGCGGGTGAGGAGCTCGCGATCTCCTATGAGATTGCGCACGCGCCCGCAGGACTCACGAGCGACAAAGATGGCATGACAGAACGCCTCGAACTATGGTATAATGAGATGTTCAGAGAGAACCGCGCGCGCGACATTGCACGCGCGGCGACGGGGACGGGACCCCATCTCGACGATCTCGTCCTCAGCACCTCGGGCATGAGTCTCAGGAGCTATGGCTCGCAGGGACAGCAGCGCACGGGCGCGCTCGCGCTGAAGCTCGCCGAGCTCTTCTACCTGCGCGAGCACGTCGGCGAAGCACCCATCCTCCTGCTCGACGACGTGATGAGCGAGCTGGACGCCGCGCGCAGATCTGCGCTCCTCTCCTTCATCGAGAGCGAGCAGATCCAGACCTTCATCACTGCCACCGATGCAGCGTATTTCCCAAGCGAGCGCATGGGAACGTACCGCTATGTCGAGGCGGGACAGGTGAGGGAGGAGTAGGAGAACCTTTTCCGTTCAAAGCGCCCCTTCCACCATGCTGCGCATGGTTCCCCTCCCCCGCCGTGGGCAGGGGAGGCTTGGAATTGCGGTATTCAGCTTCCCCCGTCGAAACGGAGCCTGTGTGCGGGACGCGAAGTGGAATCATATTGAACTATGCTTTTTTATAGATAGTGTCGTTCAATATCGTAGCTCCGAGCCTCCCCCGTGCCGCACGGGGGAGGGGGACCGCGAGCGGTCAACGTCAGCCAATCACACATCGCTAACGCTCGTGTTCTTGGGACGTTTTCGCATACGACCTGTTTCCCAATCAGCTTCGTCCTACGGACTTGCTTCTTGGACAGGTCAGCAAGCGGTGGAAGGGGCGCCATGGAGAGTCGTTCTTTTCTACCGATAGAATCGATTTAAGGAATCGCTGATAAAATGAAGTCCGTCAGATTGGCGTAGATTTTTTCGTCCGAACAAGGAGGCAAACCGGACGCATAGCAAAAGCTATGTGGAGGATTTGCCGACACAGTGCGGGCAAAAAAGATGTGTCAAGATGGCGCGGCTGAATTTATCAGTGCTTCCTTAAAGAAGGAGGCACGGCGATGCGCACAACACTTGGCACAGCGGATGCGGGCGAAGACGTGCGCGCCGCCATCCACCGCCTCGGCCCCGCCTTCGAGCGCGACTACATCACGCACACCACCCTCTCCCACTGGGCAGACATCATGGGCGACATGATCGCGCGCCGCGTCCGCGCCGTCGCCGTGCGTGACGGCAAACTCTTCCTCTACACACCCGACGCCACATGGAAGAACGAGATGCGCATGAGTGCGCCCGAGATCGTCCAACGCGTCAACAACTACGCGGGCGGGCGCATGGTGCGGGACATCGCCTTTGCCCGCAACGCGCGCCCCGAACCCATTCCAAGCGAGGAGGGGGCGGATACAGAGACACCCGCCGCCTACGCGCGCGCCGTCGTTCAGACGGGACTCACAGATGAGGAGATTGCGCGCGGTACAGCGCTCGCGGGAGCAGTCAGCGACGGTGAACTCGCAACGCGCATCCAACGCGCCTATCAAGTCGCGCGCAAGGCACATCGACTCAAAGAGCAGCGCGGACTTGTGCCCTGTCCCTCCTGCGGACGTATGGTTGACAATGTCTGCCTCGACTGCCGGCGCGCCGAGGAGCGTAGCGTGCGCCGCGAAGTGCGCGCCATCCTGCGGCGCGAGCCGTGGGCAAAGCTCGCCGACATCGTGCACCGCGTCCCATCCTGTGATGCCCTCATGCTCGGCAGCGAGCGCGCCGACCTCGTCCGTCAGATCGCGGGCGAGACCGAGTACACCGCGCAGGACAGCGAGAACGCCCGCCTCCTCACCATGCTCCATCGCGGACTCCCGCCCGAGGGGGTCACGGCGAAGAAGATACAGAGCACATTCTGGGAACTCCGAAACGAACTCATCACCACGCGCGAATTCTGGGAAGAGATGAAGAAGCGCAAGGCGAAAAAGAAATAATTTACAGAAAGGGGCGATCCACATGATTCTCACCATCGACGAAATCCGCGCGAAAATCCGCCCCATCTGCGAGCAATATAGGGTAGAGAAAGTCTGGCTCTTCGGCTCATACGCACGCGGTGAAGCGCGTGAGGACAGCGATGTGGATCTTCACGTCAAAGCAGCCGATGAAATGAGGTTTCTCGAACTCGGAGGTTTTTATGCAGACCTTGAAGAAGCTCTGGGGAAGGAAATTGATTTGATTACCAGAATCCCGGAGGAGTATAAAATATTCAAAAAATATGTGGAAAGAGAGGAGATATTGATCTATGACAGTGAGCGAGAAAGATGCACAGATTCTCCAGCATATCGTCAAGCACTGTGATCGAATCCTTGACACCATATCATATTTTGGTGAGGATCGAATGCTCTTTATCGACAACCATATCTATCAGGGAAATGTTTCGATCAATTTACAGGCGATCGGAGAGATTGCCCGACATCTTTCGGATGTGTTTTTAGCAAAGGCAAAAGAGATTCCATGGAAACAGATCAAAGGACAGCGCAATATTATTGCACATGGGTATGATACAGGAGTAGACTTCTCGAAGGTGTGGGATATGATAACAGAAGATATTCCGCCTTTGAGAAAATATTGCGCCGATATCTTGAAAGAAAACAACTACGAGATCATTTGTGTAGCATCGATTCCTAGAAAATAATATCCCCAAAAGGAGGACATAATGGCAAAGACAATCGACCTAAGTGCAAACGAAGAGCAGGTGGAGGTTCGCCCGATGACCGAGGCGGAGGCGAAGGAAGCCGCTGAGATGGCAGATATGCCCGACCTCTCCGGCATCGCCATCTCCGCCGAGGAGATGGGCGACGAGGTGACCGCTGTCGACGCCGACTACGGCGCGGGACAGATTCAGGTGCTCGAGGGACTCGAGGCGGTGCGCAAGCGTCCCGGTATGTACATCGGCTCGACATCGGAGCGCGGACTGCATCACCTCGTCTATGAGGTTGTGGACAACTCCATCGACGAGGCGCTCGCGGGCTACTGCGACACCGTCGAGGTCGTCATCCACAGGGACAACAGCATCACCGTCACGGACAATGGGCGCGGCATCCCCGTCGATATGCACGAGAGCGGCATGCCCGCCGTTGAGGTTGTGCTCACCGTCCTCCATGCGGGCGGCAAGTTCGGCGGCGACGGCTACAAGGTCTCGGGCGGTCTGCACGGCGTCGGCGTCTCTGTCGTCAACGCGCTCTCCTCGGCGATGGATGTCGAGGTGCGCCGCGACGGCGAGATTCACGCCATCTCCTTTACGCGCGGCGTCACACGGGAGAAGCTGCACACGATCGGCACCTGCGAGACCACGGGCACGCGCGTCCACTTCATCCCCGACCCCGAGATTTTCACCGTCACGACCTACAGCTTCGAGACGCTGAAGCACCGCCTGCGCGAGCTGGCGTTTCTCAACCACGGCATCACCATCACCCTCGTCGACGAGCGCGGCGAGGAGGAGCGCCGCGAGACCTTCCATTTCGACGGCGGCATCCGCTCCTTTGTCTCTCATCTGAACCGCAAGAAGGAGACCATCAACGAGGAGCCGATCTACTTCAACGGCGTGAAGGACGACACCGTTGTCGAGATCGCGATGCAGTACAACGACAGCTATCAGGAGAATATCTACAGCTTCGTCAACAACATCAACACCGAGGAGGGCGGCACCCACCTCGCGGGCTTCAAGATCGCCCTCACGCGCGCGGCGAACGACTTCGCGCGGCGGCTGAACGTGCTGAAGGACAAGGACGGCAACCTCTCGGGCGAGGACGTGCGCGAGGGACTCACCGCCGTTATTAGCCTCAAAGTGCGTGAGCCGCAGTTCGAGGGGCAGACCAAGACGAAGCTCGGCAACTCCGAGGTGCGCGGCATCGTCGACTCCATCGTCACCGAGGGGCTGACCGAGTACTTCGAGGAGAACCCCACCGTCACGAAGAAGGTACTGGACAAGGCACTCATGGCGTCCCGTGCACGCGAGGCGGCACGCAAGGCACGCGAGCTGACGCGCCGCAAGAATGCGCTCGAGGTGTCGAGCCTGCCGGGCAAGCTCGCGGACTGCTCCGTGAAGGATCCCGACCAGTGCGAGATCTACATCGTTGAGGGCGACTCTGCGGGTGGCTCTGCAAAGCAGGGACGTGACCGCCGTTTCCAAGCGATCCTGCCCCTGCGCGGAAAAATATTGAACGTCGAAAAGGCGCGCCTCGACAAAATCTTTGCCAACGCCGAGATTCGTACAATGATAACGGCGTTCGGCACCGGCATCGGCGAGGAGTTCGACCTCGCGAAGCGCCGCTACAGCAAGATCATCATCATGACGGATGCGGACGTGGACGGCGCGCACATCCGCACGCTGCTTCTTACCTTCTTCTACCGCTACATGAAGCCGCTCGTCGACCACGGGCACGTCTACATCGCGCAGCCGCCGCTCTATCAGATCCGCAAGGACAAGAAGCATTTCTACACCTACTCCGACGCGGAGCAGGAGAAGAAGCTCGACGAGATCGGGCGCGAGGGCGTGACGATCCAGCGGTACAAGGGTCTCGGCGAGATGAACCCCGAGCAGCTCTGGGAGACCACCATGAACCCGGAGGGGCGCACCATGCTGCAGGTCGGCGCAGAGGACGCAGAGGCCGCCGACGAACTCTTTACCATCCTCATGGGCGACAAGGTCGAGCCGCGCCGCCAGTTCATCGAGGAGAACGCGCGTCTCGTGCGGAATCTGGATATTTGAGCGCATAGGAAAATCCCCTTGACGAGGGCGTGTCAAGGGGATTTTCTTCTCATACCGGTCTGTTAAAAGGAATCGATGATAAATAGTTCTACAGTGGTGGAAGGGGAGGCATGACGATGAATCAGGATGCTATGGAATTTGTTGTCTATATGATTCATGCCTGTGCAGCTAAGTGGAACCTCTCTCCCAAGCAGGTCTACCATAAAATGCGAGAGACAGGCTGCATTGACGAATATCTTGTGCCAAACTACGACATCCTCCATACGCAAGGCAGCGGCTATCTGGTGGATGATATCAAGGAATACCTGATGAACAGGGGGATGTGTGTGTGATTGTCTACCATGGTTCAACGGAAGTAATTAGGATGCCTGATGTATTGCATTCATACCGACGTCTTGACTTCGGACAGGGATTCTATGTAACCAGCGTCAAAGAACAGGCTATGCGGTGGGCGCGGCGCAAGGCAGGACTGCAGAAGGGCAGGCAGCCCGTTGTGAACTGTTATGAGATGGCAGAGGATGTGGGGGATTTAAAACATAAAACCTTTCCGGAAGATATGATGGAGTGGATAGACTTCGTTTGCAAGTGTCGGGATGGTGATCCGGAATACAAGGCTTACGACCTGATTTCAGGAAAAGTGGCGAATGATAAGGTGTTTCGGGTGGTTGACCTGTATCACACGGGGATCTGGGACAAGGAGAGAGCGCTAAAGGAAATCAAGGTCTATCCCAACTATGACCAGATTGCATTCATCACCCAGAGAGCCATTGAGCAAATGCTGACCTATGATTCCTACTTTGAGGTGTGAGCCATGGATGAGAATGTTTTGGAGCAGATCTATCAGGAAAGGCTGGAGGAGCGCATTATCGCTCAGATTGCTGCAGATCGATCGGTGTCGTTGGAAAAAGCCATGGACATATACTATAGCAGTGAACTGGCAGATCAGATCCATCAGGGCATGGAGGGGATTCAGTACCTGGACTATAGGGTGCTGGCGCAGTTGTTGACGGAGATGGGTGGAGACGGAAAATCCCCTTGACGCACGTAACGTCAAGGGGATTTTCTTGTCATACGTATGTTCCTGTGCTATACTATACGCAAGCACTGTCGAAAGGGCGGTCACTCAGCCCCCGAAAGGGGGGATTCAGATGGAGACCTACGAATTTCTCACGTTTCTTGTAGTGTTCACCATACTGGTCATATCGGTTAAACGGTAAATGAGAAATCCCCGCCTTGCGCTGCAAACCTTGGCGGGGGATTCTCTTCGCATATTAGGGGGCGACCGCTAGACAGTGCCCTTTTTATATCTTTATTTTACCATGTGTGCGCGTCTGCGTCAAGCGCTTAAAGCAGCGCGATCAGCCGCTCCACGTCCGCATCCTGCGTCGCCCAGCTGGTCGCAATGCGCATGACGGTCACTTTGCCCTGCTTCTCCCAGAAGCTCATGCCGACGTGGGCGGAAAGGTGTGCGAGCTGTGCGGGACTCAGCGCGAGGAAGATCTGATTCGTGGGCGCATCGGAGGCGAGCGCATAACCCTTCTCCGTGAGCGCCGCGCGGATGCGGTCTGCCATAAGGGTGGCATGCGCACCGCCGCGCTCGTAGAGTCCGTCCGTAAAGAGGGTGTCGAACTGGATGCCGAGGACGCGCCCCTTCGCGAGGAGTGCGCCGCTTTGCTTGACGATGGTGAAGAAATGCGGCACAATACCGGGCTTCGGAAAGACGACTGCCTCGCCAAAGAGTGCGCCGCATTTCGTCCCGCCGATGTAGAACGCATCGCACAGCCGCGCAATGGCGGCGAGCGTCAGCTCATTTGCGGGGCAGCCGAGGGCGTAGGCGAGACGCGCGCCGTCGAGGAAGAGGGGAATCCGATTCGTGCGGCAGATGGCGCTGATGATCTCGAGCTCGTCCATCGTGTAGAGCGTGCCGTATTCGGTCGGGTGCGAGATGTAGACCATGCCGGGGCGTACCATGTGATCGCGGTTTGCATCCTCGTGAAAGGCGCGCAGACACTTCTCGATCGCGCGCGCGGTGAGCTTGCCGTCCGTATGCGGGAGGGCGAGCACCTTGTGTCCGCCGCACTCGATTGCGCCCGCTTCGTGCACACTGATATGCCCCGTATCGGCGGCGATGACGCCCTCGTAGGGGCGTAGCAGCGCCGAGATTACGATGCGGTTGACCTGTGTGCCGCCTGAGAGGAAGTGAATTTCTGCGTGCGGCGCGCGGCATGCCTTGCGGATCTTCTCCCGCGCCGCTTCGCTGTATTCGTCCAGACCGTAGCCTATGGTCTGCTCCATGTTCGTCTCCACGAGCCGTTTCAGTATTTCTTCGTGCGCGCCCTCCATATAGTCCGAGCCGAACGAAAGCAGTTCACCCATTGTCCTCATCTCCTTTTTGTATGATTCTATATTATCGGAAAACTTATCGGAATTCAAGGGAAATCGTTAAGGACATCGCGTTTTTCTCCGATAGTAAAGGTAAGGACATCAAGAATCCGCAGGAAGCGCGAAGGGAGGGACATGAATGGAGCTGGAGAAAATCTATGGCAGTGGCGGCGTTGTACCGACATCGTCTGCGCGGCGTAATGTCTCTGCAAAGGAGGATACGTCCGATACCTTTGCGCGGATGCTGCAGAATCTGAAGGAATCGAAGGCGGCAGAGGCACGTGACTGGGCGGAGAAGGTCGGCGATACCGTCATCACGCGCGTGCTTGCGGACGGCTCGGTCATCACGCAGATCTACGAGGGGACGAAGCTCGTCTCCCAGATCGTGACGCGCGGCTCGCACCCCGAGGCGGGCAAGGATCTCGTCTCCGAAACGATCGAGAAGATCGAGCGGCAGGCACGCGAACAGAGCGCGGATCCGCTGCTCATGTCGAAGGCTGCACAGGGGTCTGCTGCAACGGCGGCAGCCGTCTCTGCGATGCTGTAACGGATTTATCACAGGACAAAAGACCTCTCGCATTGTGGATGGTGCGGGAGGTCTTTGTTGTGATTTCTCTTATGATGCAGGCAGAGGAGGTATTTAGATGGAAGATATTATTTGGATCACGGTACTGCTGTCAGCGGGTATCGCTGTGGGTGTCTTGACGGTACGGTTTCTCGCGCGTTCTCGGGGGAAGGATATATACTATGATGTGCTGCGCATCGAGGACGGTCGTTTGATTACGTTTTACCACGGACTATGCGGTACCGCAGAGGAGATCTATGCGCTCGATGAGATCTGCGTCGTGCGTTTTTTCTGCCGAGCCACCAAAGGGAACCTTACATTTATGGGGGAGATGCAGATCGTAAAGAAGGATGGGCAGAAAAGCCGCCGCTATATCTATGATGGAAGCACATACGAAAAAAAGACGGTCTGGCGCACGTCCCGTGCTCTGCTGCTGCGCACGACCAAGCAGCTGGCAGAGGAGCTTGCGCTCCATGGGATCCGCTCCGAGGTGGATCCACTGATGTATCGTCAATAAAAATGCCCCCGCATAGGGGGCATTTTGTATAAAACGATGGTCATTGACCGTTTGGCACGATGCCGTCTTAGAACCTCCAATCCAGTCCTGCCTTGAAGGTAACACCGCGCTGCTTGCCTGCCCAGCCCTCGACGCTGAGGTCGGCGGTGGCATTCCTGCTGAGCGGAGCTTTCCAGCCGAGTTCGAGGCTCGCGGAGAGTCCCTTGAGCGAGGGAGCGGGGGTGTCGTAGGAGAAGCCGCCCGTGTGGTAGGTTGCACCGGCTTCGCCCTTGAACTCGTACTGAAGCGAGGTACCGAGGACGAGTGCGCCGCTCCCCTGCGGGATCGTCCAGCGCGCACCCGTGCGCAGACGGTGACTGTCGACGGCGTGGAAGTCATAGCGGTCGCCCGTTGAGAGGGTTGCGCTCGCACCGTTCTGGCGCGTGTAGAAATAGCGGAGATAGAGCGTGCGCTCCGTGCCGTTTTCCGCCTTGGCCGTGTGCCCGACGCCGAGATGTGCGCCGATGTAGTTCGCATCCGTGTCATAGGATGCGCGGCGCGTGATCCCTCCGACGGGAAGGTCTGCCTCATAGTCCGTGCTCATGCGCCCGAAGCGCAGGCTGCCCTCGTAGAACATGCCGCCCTTCTTCTCCTGGCGCAGGAAGGCGCCGCCGCCGACGTAGTGGGTATTGCCCTCGCCGTGCGTACCGTCGTCGAGGTAGGAGTCGTAGCTGCCGCGCCCGTACTCGACGATGGGGCCGAAGAGGAGGCGGTCATTGCCGCGCATGACCTCACGGGAGAAGCCAACGGCGAGATTCATGCCGCGGACGTTGACGTGCGAACCGGTCTCGTGGCGCAGACTCGACCCGCCGATTGCAGCAAAGGGGGCGAATCCACCCGCGCCCGCCGCCTCGGCAGAGGCGCTCTGCATGCCGCCGCCCGCGATGAGGTCGCCGCTCGCACCGAGAAATGCCGCCGTGCCAGTCATGGTCTCGGCGAGGGACTTCGTGTTCTCGTGCAGAACGAAGTTGTTATTGCCCGGATTCGGGTTGGGGTTGGGGTTGGGGTTTGGATTTGGGTTCGGATTGGGATTCGGATTCGGGTTTGGATTCGGGTTTGGATTCGGGTTCGGGTTCGGATTGGGATTTGGATTGGGATTCGGATTCGGCGGCGGCGTTGTGCCCCCGTCGATGGCGCTGCCGTCAACCTTTACGATGAGCTCCTTCTTATTCGTCGTGACGCCCATCTTCGCCGTCCGATGTCCCGAGACGCCCTCGTAGACGGTCATCGTGGTCGCGCTGTCCGTATCAATCTGCGCGTTCTCTGCGTAGAGGAGGCGGAGGCGGTTCGCCGTACTGCTGCCCGGCAGATACGCCTCAAGAGCCGTACCGCTCAGGTTCGTATTTGCACTGGAGGTGACGCGCAGCATGGTGTCGTCTGCGGTCATGCCTGCGGGCACGTAGAATGTGAGCCGCTGAAAATCTGCAATGCTCTTGGCTGTGATCCCCTTCGTCTCACGTACGATGAGCGCATTGTTTTCCCGCGTCACGTTTGCCGCCGTAGCAGTGCCGGCGTGAAGCTCGGCCTTGCTGAGATTGGGCGCCCCTGAGATCTCAATGATATTGCCGCGCACGACTGCCGAGGTTCCCGCAGAGCCGTCCGTCGTTGCACGCCCGCCGTAGATTGCGTTCTTATAGCTGCCGCCGCGGATGTAGACCTCGTTGCTTTCGGCAGTGGCGACTGCCGTACTGCTGTTCGACGCGGCACTCGCATCGCCGCCGTAGACAGACTCCCCGAAGCTGCCGGCGTTGAGTGTGAGGATATTGCCGCTTGCAGTTGCCGTGGATGCAGCATTTGTCATATTCGCAAGCGCCCTGCCGCCGGTGATCTCCTCCCATATGGCGCCCGTAGGGTTGAGCGTGACGCGGTTCGCGTTTGCCGTGGCAAGGATTGTACCCGCACCGTTTCGAACGGTTGCGGAGCCGCCTGTGACATTACGCCCATTCGAATAGGTGCCGCCCGTGATGGCGACGACATTCTCATTTGCCGATGCAGTTGCGCCCGCACCCGAGGCATTGGCATAGGCCGTTCCGCCGCTGTAGCCGCCATTGGTGCTCGATGAATTTCTGAGGGTGACAGTGTTTTTGTCCGCGTGTGCCTCCGCAGCGCCGCGCCTCGTCTCGGCTCTGGCAAATCCGCCCCCTGCGGAGAATCCATCTTTGAGCGTGCCACTTTCAATCGTGATATCGTTGTTTGTGACGGTTGTCTCCGCTGCGCCGCTGTCCGTTTTGATCGAGCCGAAGCCGCCGCCGAACACATAGGAGTATTTGCCGCCCGTGCCGCTGATGTCGTTGTCATCAACCGTCACGCTGACGCGCGTGGCATCCGTTCCGATGAGATCGACCGAGGCGGCGGTGGCGTGATTGATCGCACCGCCCGTGTTGGTCACGCGGTTCTTCTTTGCCTCGGCGGCAAAGGATGTGCCCGCACCCGCAGCCTTCTGCTCAATGTGTGCGCCGTAGAGGTCGCCGATCTGCGTGCCCCCCGCGTTAACGAGAATTGTATTCTCATTGGTCCGATAGGTGACGGGACCTCCCTGCGTACTATAGACGCGGATGTTGCCGCCGTAGAGATGAGTCGTCTTCCCCGTCGTGAGCGTGACGGTGTTCCCGCTCGCCGTGAGCGTGGTCGCGCCCGGCGCTGTCGCGTTATCGTAGCGCTGATATTCGACCCAGCCGCCCGCGAGGAAGCCGAGCTCGTCATTGCTCCGCACGGTAAGCGTATTGCTGCTCGCCGATGCCGTGCCGTCTCCGTTATCGTGCCGCAGCTCGGCATCTCCACCGTATACCGCGCGCTGACTGCCGTCTGTCACCGTGATATTATGATTGTCCTCGATTGGTGATGCAGATGCGTTCGCCCATCCGAGTGCCAGCCCTGCCGCGATCAGTGCGCCCAGACGCACCTGTCCCCTGCGATTCATAGCATTGACTCCTTTCAACGTGCCTGTCCTAATGAAAATATATCAATTACATTGATAACATAGCCAATCGTATGCGTAAATGGGGCAAACGTAGGGAATGAGGCGGGATTCATTCCGTTTGTCTGCTGCATTATGGCGGTTATATTAGATGGGAGCAGAGTCCCGTCATTTCGTGGGGGCGCGCGTGCCGTGCCCTGCCTGTTCTCTGCGCTTTCTTAAAATTTTCCGCATACAAATAGGACTGTAGTGCGATACTGCGCGTTAGAGTCCTATTTTGACGCATTATATGTTGTTGAGGGAAGATGATGTTTTACTGAAAGAAGGTGAGTGCCTCATCGTATGCAGGGGCGATGACGATCGTGCCCGTGTGGTCGATAAAGCCCCATTTCTCCCCGATCTTCGCGGGGGCAAGTCCCGATGCGAAGTCGCCGAGCGCCGTGATCGTGCTCGGGACGAGGAAGGGGACGCGCCCCGTCTTGTCGATAAAGAAGGATTTTTGTCCCTTGGAGACGACAGCGAGATCCTCGTGGAAGTCATGCACCTCCTCGTAGGCAGGCGCGATTGCGATCTGGCCGTCGCGTCCGACAAAGCCCCACTTGTCGCCGTCCTTCACCGCCGCCATGTCCTCGGAGAAGCGGCGGAGCGCACTGTACTCCGGCGCCACAATGTAGCTGCCCGTGCGGTCGACCATGCCCCATTTGCCGCCCCTCCGCACGAGAGCCATGCCGTCCTCAAAGTCGGAGATGTAGTCGTGCTTGGTGGATATGACCTCGGCGCCGGTCTTGTCGATGTAGCCGCGCTTCATCTTCTCGTCGAACATCTCGATGTCCCTGCCGAAGGTGGGCAGATTCTTGACGATGACGAGGGTTTTCAGCAGAAAACCGCCGATGTTCGCCGTCCGCGTCTCGCGCCCGACCTCCGCGAGTCCCCCTTCAAATGGCGCGACTGCCTCATAGCGCGTATGAAAGACCTTTTTCCCGTTGCGGTCGATAAAGTTCCAGCCCTTCTTCTCCTTTACGAGCGCCAGTCCCTCGTGAAAGCCGCTGATGCTGTCCGTGCGCAGCTTCGGCTTGATGACAAATGCACCTGCTTTGTCGATAAAGCCCCATTTCCCCCTGTGCATGACGGGGGCAAGCCCCTCGCTGAAGTCCTGTGCGGCTTCGTATTTCGCGGGGATGACCATTGTCCCCGTCGTGTCAATGTAGCCTGCCTTTTTCTTGGATTTTGCGGCGACAGCAAGCCCCTCCGAGAACGGGCGCGCCCACGCATAGGTTTCGCTGCTCAGGCGGCTGCCGTCGCGGCGGAAGAAAACGAATCTGTCCTTCTTCTGCTCGACGCAGGAGACACCATCGTAGAACGGGCTGACGGCGCGGAACTCTACGGGCAGGAGGAGATGCCCTGCCGCATCGTACGCGCCGCGCCGATCCTTTGCGTCCTGTACGATGATGGTATCTGCCGTCATTGGATCGATGCTCTTGTAGGATACAGGGACGATCATCCTGCCGTCTGCACCCGCGATGCCCCATTTCCCGCCCTGCCGCACGGCGAAGAGATGTTCGGCGTAGGGGACGATCTCATCGTACTCCGCCGGAATCGCGAGTGTGCCGGCAGGTGTGAGTGCGCCCCATTTTTTCCCTGCGCGGACAATGGCAAAGGGGGCGGACGCGCGCACGGGAGCGGCATTCATCTCGGCGGCGGGGGCGCGATCGAGCTGCTCTGCTGCGAGGGGTGCACTCTGCTCCGCTGCTGCGGTGGTCGTGCCCTCTACCGTCCGCATCTGTACTGCGCTGCTGCCCGCCCCTGCCGCCTGAGAGGTGGGCATTGCGAGCAGGAGGCACGTCGCCGTCATCGCCGCAATCATGCTGCGCAGCTTCCCGCGTTGTGTCATGTGCGTCATCTCCTTATTTTAGGAAGCACTGATAAACTCAGCCCAATCATCTTGGCGCATCCTTTTCGCCCTGCCTGTGTCAACAAATCCTCCACATAGCCTTTGCAGCGTTGGATTTGTTTCCTTGGCAGGACAAAAATTCTGCACCAATCTGCAGGTTTATTTTATCAGCGATTCCCTAGAGTTTGTCCGTTGTGTACTGATGCGTGCGCGTCTCGTCATATGTGGGCGGGATGACGACAGTGCCCGCGTGGTCGATGAATCCCCACTTGTCCCCGATCTTCGCGGGTGCAAGCCCTGCGATGAACATGCCAAGATCTGTGATCGTGCTCGGGACGAGGAAGGGGACGCGCCCCGTCTTGTCGATGAAGAAGGATTTTTGTCCCTGACGGACAACGGCAAGCCCCTCGCTGAAGTCCTTTACCTCATCGTATTTTGGCGCAATCACGACAGCGCCGTCACGCCCGACAAAGCCCCATTTGTCGCCGTCCTGCACCGCAGCGAGATCGTCGTAGAAGAAGTGTATGTCCTTATATTTCGGCTCGATGATGTATGCCCCCGCGCGATCGACCAGACCCCATTTGTACTTGATGCGGACGCGCGCCATGTCGTTATAAAAGGGGGAGTTGTAGTCATTCTTTGCCGATATGACCTCCACACCGTTTCGATCAATGTAGCCGCGCTTGATCTTTTCATCATCCAGAATAACGCTGTCGTATATAAAATGTCCTGCGGTTGCAGCACCAAGCGTGAGAACAGCACCAAGGAAGTTGGTCGATTTCACCGGGCGGCGTACCTCGGCAAGACCGTGATCGAACGGGTCAACATCCTCGTATTTCGTCTGGATTACCTTTGCACCCGTCTTGTCGATGAACGCCCAGTGCTTCTTTTCCTTTACCATTGCAAGCCCGTCATGGAAGCCGCGCATCTGCTTCGCGCGGAGCTGCGGGGCGATGACCATTGTGCCATTTTTGTCGATGAAGCCGTATTTCTTCTTGACCTCGACCACGCAAAGCCCCTCCATAAAGGAGTCTGCCCAATCGTAGGCAGCGGGAATGACCATGGTGCCCGCCCTGTCAATAAAGCCGTATTTGCCGTTGGATGTTTTGACGGCGGCAAGCCCCTCCGAGAACGGTTGCGCCGCGTCGTAGGTCGCATCCGACAGGAGGCTGCCGTCGCTCCGGTAGAATACATCCTTCTTGTCCTTGTGCATGACCTTGGCAATACCGTCGTTGAACGGACTGATATACTTGTACTCGGCAGGCAGGATAAGACTGCCGCCCGTGTTGTATGCGCCGTAGTTGTCCTTGGCATCCACGACGACAATCATGTCCCCTGACATCGGATAGATGGTCTTGTAGGCAACGGGGACGATGGGCGTTCCATCGAGGCGGACGACACCCCATTTCTTGCCCTGACGGACGGCGAGTGCGTCCGCCGAATAGGATGTGATCTCATCGTACTCCGCCGGGATTGCGAGTGCGCCCGTCGGTGTGACTGCGCCCCACTTCTTTCCCTGGCGGACGATGGCAAAGGGGGCGTTCGCCGGCACAGTCTGCTCCGTCTGTATCTGTGCTGCGGTGCGGCTCTCCTCTGCCGCCTGAGAAGTTGGCATTGCGAGCAGGAGTCCTGTCACCGTCATTGCTGCGATCATGCCGCGCAGCTTCTTGGATTTTGTCATGTGCGTCATCTCCTTTGAAATACCTTACTCGTACACGGAGCGCCCCTACCACCGCTTGCATGGTCCCCCTCCCCCGCTGTGAGCGGGGGAGGCTTGGGATTACGGCATTAAGATGCGCCAAGATGATCGGGCTGAATTTATCAGGGCTTCCTATCATCTATCATACCGTATCTTGCAAAGGGATACAATACTTTATTCAGCAGTTCCCGCGATGGACATGCCGCAGATTCTGGCGGGCGATCTCTGTGAGGCGGTCGATGGTCGCGATCGGCGTGGGCGGTGTGTTCATCCTGTGGCGCGGGAAATAGCGGCTGATGTGCAGGGGGATCTCGGGCGAGAGGCCGGCGAGCCAGCGTGCCTCCTCCTCCATGTCCGCCGCGCTGTCGTTCATCTCGGGGACGATGAGCGAGGTCACCTCGACGTGGACGCCGCGCAGGACGGCGTGTGTGATCGTCTCCTTGACTGTCCCAAGATCGCCGCCGAGGCGTCGGTATCCGTCCTCCCGAAAGCACTTGAGGTCGATGTTCATCGCGTCGATATGTGGGAGGAGGCGCTCAAGCGGATCCGCGCAGATTGTGCCGTTCGTGACGAGGACGACGGCGAGCCCCGCTGCATGGAGGAGCGGCGCGGTATCGAGAATGTACTCGAAGCTGAGGAGCGGCTCGTTGTACGTAAAGGCGACGCCGAGATTGCCCGGCGGGCGGCGGCTGAGCTCTGCGGCAAGTGCGGCGAGATGTGCGGGGGACACATCCTCCGTCTCAATCGAGGCGTCCGCCATTGCAATCGCGGCGTTCTGACAGAAGGGGCAGGCAAGATTGCAGCCGAAGCTGCCGACCGAGAGGATAAAGCTGCCGGGGTGAAAGTAGTGCAGCGGCTTCTTCTCGATCGGGTCGAGCGCAAGCGAAGTCACGCGTCCATAGTTCTTCGAACGAATGACGCCGCCCCGATTCTCGCGCGCGCGGCAAAAGCCCGTCTCACCCGTAGCGAGGCGGCAGGCATGGGGACAGAGTTCGCAGGTAACACGAGCGTCTGCACTGTTATGCAGAGGCGCATTCTTATGGTCGGGGCTGCTGCACAAAGTTATTTTTTGATTCGTGCAACAGCCCTTTGTTTGTCTTCCCAAAACGCTCAAGACGCCCCTACCACCGCTCACGCGGCCCCCCTCCCCCGTGTCGAGCGGGGGAGGCTTTGCATTACGGCATATTAGCTTCCCCCGCCAGAGCGGGGGAAGTGGCGAACACAGTGAGCCGAAAGGGGCGCTCCGAGAGCAGCCTCGCGCACCTGCTCCGTGGGACACGTTGTTCTGCACCCGCGCAGTGCGCCGCGTGTAAGCAGGGATGTTCATCTTACGTGTGCCGCGTCACTTCAAAGCGCCAGATGCGGATGGCGGCGTCCTCAGGGATGCCGCCCTTCTTGCGCGCAATGCGCAGCTGCTCCTCTGCCGTGTCGACACCCGCGAGATCGGGCAGGAGGAGCCCTTTGCGCCCGCGCGACTCGACAATGACGCCGTATCGCCGCGCGTCGAGCTCGTCCGCGCCGCGCACGAGTTCCGGCTCCGTGAGCACATCCACGGAGTAGATGATCTCGTCCAGCTCGTCCTCGCGCACGGGCGGGAAGCGCGGATCGCGCAGGGCGGCGGAAGCGGCGTTTTGCATGATCTCCTCTGCGATATTCTTCGCCATCGGCTCGAACGTCCCGATGCAGCCGCGCAGCTCCCCGTCCTTCTTGAGCGAGACGAATACGCCCGCGCGCTCCGCCATCTCGGATGGAAGTCCCTGCGGACGCTCCGGCAGTTTCCCCGTGCGGACGATGGTCTCAATCGCATGCCGCGCGAGTTGCACATAGTCATCCTCGGCGGCGCGCCGCTCCTCGCGTGCGCGGCGTTCCAACATCTCGTAGCGCTCGGTGAAGCTGCGGCGCACATCCTCGCGCGTCACCTTGCAGGAGACAACGCCGTAGCCGACGCCGAACGGCCCTTGATAGGAGAGCTTCTTGATCTTGAGTGCCTGCCCGTCGAGCGCACCTGCCATCATCCAGAACGTGCGCAGCCCGCACTCTGCCGCCGGTTCGTAGATGCTGCGCTCCATGCGCAGGAGCTTCAGGAAGTCGCCCTCCTCGAGGTACTTCATGCACGCCTTGTCGAACCGCGGCCCCTCGGGCGCAAAGCCGTACGGTCCCTCGGGCGTCAGCTTGTGCGAGAGGTCGCCGCTCGCGATGAAGACCGCCCGCCGTCCGAGCGTATTGACGGCGCGTGCAACGCATTTGCCGAAGTTGTAGTGATCGAGCGGAGAGAGCCCCGAGATGCCGAGCCGTACCACGCGGAAGTCCCGCGTGTGCGCGTACAGGAAGCGCAGCGGGATCATGACGGCGTGATCGAGCGCGGCATTTCGTCCGCCAACGGGCCCCGCCTCGATGCCCGCCTCCGCAGCCTCCATCTCAACCTCCTTCGCGAGTACGCTGTCATAGTGCGCCGTCACCGTGACCCCCTCCGCGCCGAACTGGGCAAAGCTGCCCGACGCCGTTTCGCCCGGCGCGATGTGGAAGTAGTCGGCATACATGACCGTGTGCGGGCTCGCGATGATGACCGTATCGGGCGCGAGCTCCGCCGCCTCCTTCATCGCGCGCTCGTAAGCATTCACCGTCAGCTGGATCTTCTTCTCCTCGCCCCGCCCGACCTCGGGGATGATGAGCGGCGGATGCGGGACAACATAGGCTGCTAAGATGGACATGGATACTCCTCCTCTCGGACTTCTGTACTCTATTGATTCGCCGCATGATGAAAAAGCCCTGCATATTTTGATTGATTCCCAAACAATAGAACGGTATACTATGGGAGTGAAATATAAAAAATTCCTATTTTTTATATTTCAGTGGTTTCATATATAAAAATTGGGTGTTTTTTGGGTTCTATGATAAATGTTACGGAATGACTCCGTGCTTGCTCCACGCAAACGCTTAGTTACGCAAGCGGTCGCGTTCTCGTTCGCCTAAATACCTGCGGACTTCTTAAACGCGCTACGCTTGAACGAAAGAAATCCGCAGGGGGCGAGTCGAACGCTTTGCTCCGCTTGCTCCACTAGGGTTTGCTTAGGAGCATCGCACGGAGCTATTTCCGATTCTCCGTAACATATGAGAAAGAGCCGTTTTTTGGAGGTGCGTGACATGGCTTATGAATCTCTCTCCCATCTCTATCGGAGGGATGAGCATCAGTGGCGTGCGGAGCATGAGCGCCGCCGTACGAGCCCGATGACGCGCCATCTCAATTTTATCCTGCAGGAATATGGTCGAACGCAGACCTACCCGGCATTTTACTGCTATACGGAGGAGCTTGCGCTCCTGCAGGAGGCAATCGGACGGGACTTCACGGCACTCCTCGGGCATATTGCACACGTACCGACAGCAGGAATCGATCAGTTCCTGCACACCTGCCTCGTGCAGGAGATTCTCGCGACCAACGCGATCGAGGGCGTGCACAGTACGAAGCGCGAGATTCGTGCGGCGATGGAGACTGCGCCTGCAGATCGCCTGCGGATGCGTCTGGGGGGCGTCGTCAACAAATACACGCGGATTCTCCAGGGAGAGGAAGTTGCTCTCGGGACGCCCGCCGATCTGCGTGCACTCTTTGACACCTTTATCGCCGACGAAATCCGCCGTGCGGATCCGGCGAACCTTCCCGACGGGTCTTTGTTCCGCAAGGGCTCTGTGGACATCGTATCGCCTTCGCAAAAGACGATTCATCGCGGCAGCTATCCCGAGGAGAAGATCGTGCGCGATATGGAGCAGGCGCTTGCTCTGCTGCATGAGGAGCAAATGCCCCTGCTCTATCGCATCGCCATTTTCCACTATCTGTTTGGCTATATTCATCCGTTTTATGATGGGAATGGGCGTATGTCGCGCTTTATTACGACCTATCTGCTCGCGCGGGAGTTCCATCCGACGGTTGCGCTTCAGCTCTCCCTCCTCATCAAAAAGCGCAGGAAAGGCTACTATAAGCTGTTTGCCGAGACAACATCGTCTCTGAACTGTGGCGATATGACGCCGTTCATCATCGGAACGCTGCATTTCGTTCATGAGGCGATTGACTATACGGCTGAGGTGCTCGCGGAACGGTTGCAGCGGTATCGGAAATACCACGATATCGTAGTGGCAGATGTCAATGATAAAACGATGCGCGGTGTATACGATGTACTTCTGCAAGCATCGGTATTTTCGGATGTCGGCGCGACCGTCTCCGAGATCGCACGAACCCTCGACAAGACAGAGACAACGATCTATGCGAAATTGAAGCATATTCCGGAAGCCCATATATATCAGAATCGGACGAGCCGCCCCTATCATTATATGCTGCGTACGGAGCCTTTTGATGAAGGGAACGCTCATAAATAGCGGATAAGCGAAGGCATATGCTTCTCTCCATCGTGCCTCTACAGAAAACTTTCCAACAAGTTTGCAACTACTTGGCAACGTTCATTGCTTGAAGGAAATCACCGTCTTTTGTCGAAAAAAATCAAAGAGATTCTAACATCTGCAAGGAGGATGAGAATGATGAGGAAGAGAATTGTCACTCTGGCTGCCGCGTTCGTACTGGCGTTTTCGGCAGTTGCCGCAGCTGCGGGCGTGACTCAGATCAATTCGGACGATCATGTTCTGCAGAGCACGGAGATCGCGCTTGGCGGCATCATGGTCGGCACGCCGCGCAGCGAGGTCGAGGCGATCTACGGCGCGCCGACCGAGCGCACGGAGCCGGTGAAGAGCGCCGCGATGGATGAGATGATGGACACGTATACCTACGGCACGTCGTTTCAGGTCATCTTCGTCAAGGATATGGCAATGTTTATCATCAGCACCGCGCACAACGGCATTGCAACGCCGGCGGGCGTGACGGTCGGCGACCCTGCGGACGCGGTCATGCGCACGTATGGCAAGCCGCATCGGTACTCGCGGAGTGAGAGCGGGAACGAGAGCTTTGTCTACCTCGATCCATACGGGATTGCCATCGTGTTCAGCGCGGAGGGCGGCAGCATCACGCGCATCGGCATCGTCGGGTACGAATAAAGGAAGACTCATATATCTCGAAAATATCTCGAAAGGAGCATCATATGACAACCGCTAAATGCTTTCTCGCTGCATTTCTTTTTGCTGTCTCCCTCGTTATCGGAGCGGTGCAGCCCGCAGAGGCGGCGCAGATGGAGCAGCAGTATGTAACGAAGACGCTGAACCTGATGGAGGGGGACTGGTACGATGCTGACGGCAACTGCATCCTTCAGATTCATGACGGATATATCAACGGTTGCCCCGTTCTCGCGGCGTACGATTTTGCGGGAGGGACTTCGCACGGCGCGGGGC
Source organism: Selenomonas sp. oral taxon 126 (assembly GCF_001683335.1). Lineage (GTDB taxonomy): Bacteria > Bacillota > Negativicutes > Selenomonadales > Selenomonadaceae > Centipeda. Next base: position 871,269 of record NZ_CP016201.1, on the reverse strand, counting down.
GGTTCGAGATTTTGGAGAGTACGGGTACACGGAATCTGTATCTGACGTGGGACATCCGCCGCTCGGACAAGGACGCAATCAAACTGAACGACGCTCAGATGCTGCACCGCACGGCAAAGCCCGCGTTCAACGAGTCCATCGCGGGCATCCACCTCGGCATGACCTCGGCGGAGGTGACGAAGACGATCGGCGCGCCCACGCAGCAGGGGAATCTGAACCCCTATGTGAACACCTACGGTTGGTATTATGCGCCGCTGCGGGTTGCGGTCACGTTTGATGCGGACACGGTTGACCGCATTATCCTGATGCGGGGCAGTCCTGCTTCTCTGGATCGGTCGGGGCTGAACTGCACGAACGAGCCGTACGAATTCGCAGAGGCGTATCATATGAAGAGCGTTCCGCGGGTTCATTACGATGATACATATTCGTTCAGTGGATGTTATGCCATCGGGGGCGAGGAGTATCTTGTCTTCGGCAATTATATGGATCATATTATGCTGACAAAGTATTGGAACTGATTAACTTCATTAAAACACAGCCTTCGCGCAGCGGTGCGGAGGCTGTTTCCGTATACCTGTGGAAGCACTGATAAATTCAGCACCGGCATCTTGGCGCATCTTTTTCGCCCTCTCTGTGTCGACAAATCCTCCACATAGCTCTTGCTATGCGTCCGGTTTGTCTCCTTGACAGGACAAAAAATCTGCACCAATCTGACGGACTTCATTTTATCAGCGATTCCCTGTAAAACAGCCTCCTTTCATGTATACATGGACATTTCATGCTTTATCATGGTAAAATACCCGCATATTTTCATTTTTGAACCAAATGAAAATAAATGAATTAGGGGGTATGGACATGGAATCATTTCTTCCCATGCTGAACGCCATTGACTCGTTTCTCTGGGGCGTTCCGCTCATCACGCTGCTCGTGGGGACGGGCATCCTCCTCACCGTGCGCCTCGCGCTGATCCAGGTTGTGCACCTGCCGCGCGCACTCTCTCTGATCCTCAGGGCAAAGAACAAGGGCGCGGGCGATATCTCAAGCTTCAAGGCTCTCTGCGTGGCGCTCGCCGCGACCATCGGCACGGGCAACATTGTCGGCGTTGCGACGGCGGTGAAGGTCGGCGGCCCCGGCGCAATCTTCTGGATGTGGATGGCGGCGTTCTTCGGCATGGCGACGAAGTATGCGGAGGGACTGCTCGCCGTGAAGTACCGCACGACGGACGAGCGCGGTGAGATCGCGGGCGGTCCGATGTACTACATTCGGCGCGGCATGGGTGAGAAATATCGTCCGCTCGCGGGCTTCTTCGCGGCTGCGACGGTGCTCGTTGCGTTCTTTGGTATCGGCACATTCCCGCAGGTCAACGCCATTGTGGACTCCGTGGAGCTGTCCTTCGGCGTGCCGCGCATCATCACCGACATCGCGCTCACAGTGCTCATTGCGGCGATCACGATCGGCGGGCTCCGCAGCATCGCTGAGGTCGCCGCGCGGATCATCCCCTTTATGGCGGTGCTCTACGTCGTCATCTGCGCGGGCATCATTCTCATGCACATCGGCGAGATCCCGGCGGCGATCGCGCTCATTCTCGACAGCGCGTTCACGGGCACGGCGGCGGCGGGCGGATTCGCCGGCTCGACCGTCATGATGGCGATGAGCAGCGGCATTGCACGCGGCGTCTTCTCGAACGAGTCGGGTCTTGGCTCCGCGCCGATTGCAGCGGCTGCGGCAAAGACGAAGGAGCCCGCCGAGCAGGGGCTGATCTCCATGACGGGGACATTTATTGATACGATTATCATCTGCTCCATGACGGGGCTCGTCCTCGTCCTCACGGGCGCATGGCACGGCGATGTGGCGGGTGCGGCAATGACGGGCGCGGCGTTCTCGAGTCTCTACGGCTCAATCGGCGGCGCACTCCTCACCGTCTCGCTCGCGCTCTTTGCGTTCACCACCATCCTCGGCTGGAACTACTACGGCGAGCGTGCCGTGTTCTATCTCGCGGGCATGCGCGCCATCCTGCCGTACCGCATCGTCTTCATTGCACTCATTGCGTGCGGCGCATTCCTGAAGCTCGAGGCGATCTGGGTGCTCGCCGACATTGTGAACGGGCTCATGGCGATCCCGAACCTCATCGCGCTCATCGCGCTCTCCGGCATTGTCGTCCACGAGACGCGCCGCTATCTGGACAAGGTGCAGCGCGGGGGACGGACGAAGAAATAGGGCATAGAAAGTGTTGGCGTGGCGGGTGTGCAGTTCTTGCGCGCCCGCTGTAATTATGCTATAATGTGGAAGCAATTCACAAGGGGGCGGATTCCGCTTTCTTGTCCGGTCTACATCAGAGCAGTGCGTTTTTGACGCACCTTTTGTCGTGAGGGGTCATTATTTTATGGAGATACTGCAAAAAGCACTCAACTGGAAGCATACGCAGAAGATCATCACCTTCGTCATCATCCTCAATGCTGCCGTCCTCGGCATACTGACGAGCCGGTCGCTGACCGTCGATGAGATCGCGCTTTTGGAGGCAATCGACAAAGGCTGCCTAGTCATCTTCACCATTGAGCTGGTCGCCAAGCTGCTCGTCTATCGGCGGAGCTTCTGGTCAGAGGGTTGGAATATCTTCGACTTCGTGATCGTCCTCACCTCCATCATCTTCATCTCCTCGAGTGTCTCGGTCATCCGAGCGTTCCGTATCTTCCGACTGCTGAAGGCACTCGCCGAGTTCCCCGAGCTGCAGATCCTCGTATCGTCCATGCTGAAGGCAATCCCCAGCATGTCGTGGGCGCTGATGCTGCTCTTCATCATCTTCTACATCTTCGGCGTCTTCGGCAGCAGCCTGTTTGGAGAAGACTTCCCGGAGCTGTTCGGGGACATCGGCGGCTCCATGTTCACCCTGTTTCAGGTCATGACGTTCGAGTCGTGGGCAACCGCCGTTGCGCGCCCGATCATGGCAGTGTATTCCTATGCGTGGATATACTTCCTGATCTTCATTCTGCTCACGGCCATCACCCTGCTGAACGTCATGGTGGGTATCGTCGTGGAGGCGGTCGGATCCATCTCGGAGGCAGCCAAGCAGAAGGCTGCCGAGGAAGCGGCGAAGAACGCGCCGCCCGATGTGCGTACGGCAAACGAGATCGAGGCGGAGATCCGCACGCACCTTTCGCAGATCGAGGAACTGCTTCAAAAACGGCAGCTTGCCGCAAAAGAATAGATAGAACCTCTCCTTTTTCCTGTTTGCAGCAGGTACTTCTATATGGAAGGAAATTTGCGGACACGAGAAAGGAGAATTTTTATGCGAAACTATCTGCCGCGCGTGGACTGGATGGTCGGGACGGGACTCGTCATCGTCGCGATCCTGTCCGTATTCTACGGGAGCGCGGAGCTGACGAGCAACATCGCCTCGGGGCTGATCGGCTTCCTCGGGCGCACCGTCATGATGCGTGGGGAAAAGGAGGGGACGCGATGAGTGCCATCCTCCCGCCCTCCGCCATGCGACGCGTCACCTGTGCCGAGCTGCGGGAACTCGCTGCGGCGTACCGTGTGCCCCTTATGTACGCTGCTGCGCGGTGTGCGCGTGAGACGAAGGTGTATCTGCACTGGACAGCGGGGCACTATGGGCAGTTCTTCGCGGACTACCATGTGCAGATCGACGCGGATGGAGGAATCTATGTCATCGGCGCGGGCGTGCTTGACGAGGTACTTGCCGCGACCTACCTGCGCAACAGCGGGAGCGTGAGCATCGCCCTCCTCGCGGCGTGCGGCGCAACGACCGATGATCTCGGAGCGGAGCCGCCGACCGCCGCCCAGATCGAGTCGATGGCAATGGCGGTGACGGCGCTCGCGGATGGACTCTGGCTGACGATCGACAGGGAGCGCGTCATGACCCACGGCGAGGCAGCGGACAACGAGGACGGCGTGCGTGCTCACGCGCCCTACGGCCCGCGCACAACCTGCGAGCGCTGGGATCTCGAGTACCTCGGCATGGCGGAGAGCCCCGTTTTCAATCCGTGGGCACAGGACGGCTCGCGCGGCGGCGATGTCCTGCGCGGCAAGGCGCAGTATTATCGGGAGCACGGTGTTCTCTAAGAGTAAGACTGGCATTTGTCAGTCTTTTTTTATGCACTGACATCCTTTTGTCAAAAATTAGGAGCAACTCCTAACAAAACTCGCATTCTGATCGAATGGATTTCCCATGTGAGGGCGGTACTATATCCATGTAACGGGAAGAGATTTCTCCAATTGCGAAAAGGATGTGATTCACATGATGAATACAAAGATGATGAAGAAAACGGCGGTCACTGCCCTCGTCGGCGTGCTCGGCTATGGTGCTGTCGGTGCTGCGGAGGTCTCCGCGAGCGCACTGAATGCGCCGCAGCGCGTCACGCAGACGGCGTTCACCACGGCGGACGGCAGCGCCGAGATGCAGCAGCTCGCATGGGGCGGCAAGCGCAAGAAGAAGGACGGCAAGAAGTACTCACAGGGCAGCGTCAACACCGCCATCATCGCGGGTGCCGTCATCGGCGCGATCATTGCGAAGAATACCTGAGCGTTCCCTGTACGGAATGGGCGACTCTACGAAGCAGTTTTGTAGAGTCGCCCGTTTTGCGTGCATCGAATGCGCGGAAATGTGGTATAATGAAGCTACATCAGATATGGAGGTGCAGATCATGACGCGATTTGAACTGATGGTCGAGGATCATGTGAAACAGGAGGCAGATGACCTCTTTGCCAGCCTCGGACTTGATACAGCGACAGCAATCCAGATTTTTCTGCGGGCGTCCATCGCCCGCGCAGGCATTCCGTTCTCCGTGGCTCATTATGAATTGCCCGAAGACTTGATGGAGGCGGTGCGTGACAGCCGCACGGGAAAGAATCTGCATGGACCATTCTCCTCCGCAGAGGCAGCAGTCGCATCTATGTTGGAGGACTAGCGTGTATCAGATTGTCTATACGAACCAGCGGCTGATACTGTCTGCGGCAGCGACGGGAACGCACGCCGATCTGTTCGGGGAGTAAAGGAGGAAAACACGATGCGCAAAGCAATTGTTGTCGTGGATATGCAGAATGACTTTATCGACGGGGCGCTCGGGACGCGAGAGGCGCAGGAGATGCTGCCGCGCATGGTCGAAAAGCTCACCGCCGCGCGCGCAGAGGGCACGGCGCTCATCTTCACCATGGATACGCACGGCGCGGACTACCTCGAGACGCAGGAGGGGAAGAAACTGCCCGTCGAGCACTGCATTCGCGCCACAGCAGGGTGGGAGATCGCCCCCGCGCTGCAACCCTTCGTGCGCGCGGCGACAGTGATCGAGAAGCCCACCTTTGGAGCGACCACGCTGCCCGCCGCACTCGCGGACTACGACGAGATCGAACTCGTCGGCCTGTGCACCGACATCTGCGTCATCTCCAACGCCCTCCTCGTGAAGGCATTCTATCCGGAGAAGCCCGTCTCCGTCGACGCCTCCTGCTGCGCGGGGGTAACGCCTGAGAGTCACGCGAATGCGCTCGCGGCGATGCGGATGTGTCAGGTGGAGGTCGGTGAGCGGGTAACAGGTTGACCGCTCCTTCGCTCTGACGGGAGAAGCTGATGCCTTCCCCGTTATGACGGGGAAGGGGGACCGCGCGAGCGGTGGAAGGGGCACGAAGAAGAGAATGTTGCACGAAGTTTTTAGCTGCGTGCAATCGTCCCTTCTTTTTTATTTCAGAATTTATGTTATAATAGGTTGAAAATTTTGATATAGGAATCGCTGATAAAATGAAGTTCGTCAAGATGGCGCGGCTGATTTGCTCAGCGATTCCTTAAAGAAAAGGGGTATTTCACAATGAACACATGGAACATCCAGTGGAAGAATCCGTGGAAAAAGACGATTGCCCTCGGCAGTGCGGCGTTCTTGCTCGGCGGCAGTGCGGTGTACGCGGCTTCCCCCGTGACACAGACGGGCGGAAGTGCGAACGTACAGAACGTACAGGACGCACCGATGCCCCTGCCGCTCACCGAGGAGGAGATCAGCGCACAGCAGCTTGCCGATGCCGAGTACATGGCACTCCTCTGGATGCGCACGTCGGCAGAATACCGTGCGCTCTGCTATCAGGGCTACAATGCGGCACTCGCGGAGATTGCGCGCGCACAGGCGAATCCCGCTGCGCGCAGCGGCAAGCCGCTCGCCATCGTCCTCGACTGCGACGAGACCGTCACGGACAACACACGCGCCATGGCAGCGGCTGCCGCCGCGGGCAACGGCCGTTATGATGCGCTCTGGTGGCGCGCGACCGTGCACGAGGGACGCTCCGAGGCACTGCCGGGTGCGGCGGATTTCCTGAACGAAGTCGCACGGCGCGGCGTTGCCATCTTCTACGTCAGCAACCGCTGGAGCGAAGTCAACTACGAGCCGACCATCGAGAACCTCAAGGCACTCGGCTTCCCCTCCGTGGACGCGGAGCACGTCCTCCTCATGGAGGATCGGACACAGAGCGACAAGCAGCCGCGCTTTGACAAGATCGCCGCAGACTACGATGTCGTCGTCTACATGGGTGACAATGCGGGCGATCTGCCGCTCGGCACGAAGGGCAAGACGCGCGATGAGCGCAACGCCCTCATCGACAATGCACGCGCCGACTTCGGCACGCGCTACATCGTCTTCCCGAACCCCGCCTACGGTTCCTGGGTCAGTGCCCTCGCCAAGGACTACATGACCATGAGCCCCGAGGCACGCGAGGAGTTCTATGTAAAGACGCTGACGGAGTAACAGAACACAATGAAAAGAGCCCGTCTCTGCTCTCTTGCTGCACAAGGGAGCAGGGGCGGGCTCTTTTGATTTCTTTGAAATATGTTATAATAGGGATAAAAGTTTGATCGAGCCAATCTCTATGGGAAAGATTTGGTGGAGCAGAGTGAAGATATTCGATAACGTCACAAACACGGTGCGCGACGATCTGCGGGCAGAGATTGTGCGCGGCAGCAGAGTGTCCATTGCGGCGGCGTGTTTCTCCATGTATGCGTATCAGGAGCTGCGGGAGCAGTTGGAGTCCGTGGAGGAGTTCCGCTTCCTCTTCACCTCGCCCACATTTATTCGGGAAAAGGCAGCAAAGGAGAAGCGCGAGTTCTATATCCCGCGCATCTCGCGTGAGACGAGCCTTTACGGCACGGAGTTCGAGGTGCGCCTGCGCTTGAGGTGAAGATCTGCTAGGAGAAACAGCCAAAGAAAAATATTGAACTTGTGCAGGAATTAAAAGTATTACAGTGTAATTTATATAATTAGACATTGTTGCTGGAGGGCTAGTACATGATATATTCACCTTTAAGATATCCTGGGGGAAAAGGAAAGCTATCCTCTTTCATGGAGGTTTTAATCCGGAAGACTGGACATATGAATGGAACTTATATTGAACCGTTTGCTGGCGGAGCTGGAATTGCGATCAATCTGCTCTTAAATAATATTGTTTCAAAAATTGTAATCAATGATTTGGACAAGGGAATTTATTCGTTTTGGAGAGCTATTTTAACAGAGACAGATCGTTTTACTTCTGATGTTCTTTCAGTTCCTTTGAATATGGATGAATGGCATAGACAAAGAACAATATATATGGAAAAATCTCAAAAATATAGTTATGATTTAGGATTTGCTACATTCTATTTAAACCGAACGAATCGATCGGGGATTATTAAAGGTGGCGTTATTGGCGGGAAAGACCAATGTGGCAAATGGAGAATGGATGCACGATTTAACAGAGGTGCTCTTATTAAGAGGATACAGGAGATAGCTATACGAAAAAACAGTATATATCTTTATAATAAAGATATTAACAGCTTCCTTATCCATTATGCGCCTAAGCACTTCGATAATGCACTGATTTATTTTGATCCACCATATTATGCAAAAGGTCATGAGTTATATATGAATTTTTTTAGATATAGTGACCATATTCGTATTAGTGAGCAAATCTCTCGACTTGATAATGTGGACTGGGTTATTACATACGATGTTAAGGACGAAATTTTAGAATTGTATCGAGAGCGATCATGTAGAAGGTTGGCGTGGTCATATTCTGCCGGGACAAAAAAAAGAGTGGATGAGATCATGATCTTTCGCAGGAATGATATGATTCCTACGGAATCAGAACTGTCCATGTGTGAGGGGCAGGCACTCTTACGAGATATTATAGATTAAGAGGTGAGAAAAATGGGAACAAAAATTCAACATGTAAAAGTTGAGGAGTTTAGGAGTTTTCATGATGTGGAATTTGATATAAGTAGAAAAATCACTGTGATAAGTGGGCAGAATGGTGTCGGTAAGTCCAATCTTATATCGTTAATTGCCTCTGGATCAGGACTTGGTAAAAGCTCTGCCTTTGGAGGCAATTTTCAACCAAAGTTTTATGACTTCTTTTATATTTCTCCTGAAGAAGCCTATGATGACTATACTATTTATTTGCGTTATGGCAGTGACAATACAGATGAAACAGTTCTTAAGTGCCTGACTTTTAAGAATGATACAGAGTCAAATCGTGGTATTCGTATTATTCCGAGAACCTCTAACAAGGAGAGGGATGATATGACCATAAAGGAAGCAGAGCTTATAGCAAAAGAAAATTTCAATGTGGGAGGAGCGGCCAGGATTCCTATACCGACTATTTATTTGAGTATTTCTAGATTATATCCTTTAGGTGAACGTAAGGAATCTGTGAGTGTTAAAGAGGTTCGAAGAAATAACAAGCTTTATCACAGCAAGGCGCATACAAAATTTTGTGATTGGTACAATTCCGTTATGCCAGGGAGCATTAAACAGGATGGGGATCTTAGCATTGTAGATAAGGAAGCAAGCACACGGTCTTCGTTACATATGGAAATGGAGAACACACCTGCACTTGGTAAGTCTGTCGGGCAGGATAATCTCGGAAATATTATTAGTGCGCTTGTGGATATTTATATTTTATCACAGCAAGACAATTACAATGGAGCACTTATTTGTATTGACGAGATTGAAGTTTCATTACATCCGGACACTCAGATACGGCTATTGGATTTAATGGATAAGTTGGCTAATGAATTAAATATCCAATTTGTTGTGACTACACACTCGTTGACGGTGTTGAAGGAATTATTGGGAAAACACAAGAAAAATCCGAATGATTATGGAGTTGTGTATCTAAAAAATCCATCTGCACCTATGGTCACGGTTCAACAGTTATATGAATTTTTGAAAGCTGATTTATTGGGAAAAGTGACGTATCAAAAACCAAAACCCAAAGTATATTTTGAGGATGAGGTTGGAAAACATCTTTTTAATATGCTTGTTGGAGCACTTTATCATCAATGTAGTACATTGGAAGAAAAGGGGACGCTGAGAGGAAATGTTTTGCAGGAATATGCCTCTAAAATAAAATGTAGACTTGAAAATATCAAGAAATATCGTCATGCGGCTTGCTTAATTAACCCCATTGTAACATCTCTTGGCTGCGAAGAATTATTGAGGTTTTCTCAGGCAGATCGACCCTATTCTGATCAAGTCATCTTTCTATTGGATGGAGATGCTCGTCATAAGCAAACAGAGCACAAACCCAAAATAAGAGAATACTTGGACAGGAAATATGATCCTCATAAGGATAACCTATCTGATAGAGAAACAAAGAGGAACAATATATGCTTCTTTCCCGATTATTTCGCCCCGGAATCGTTCCTTTATAGAATGATGTATCAGATAATGAATGTGGAGACTAATCATACAATTTTTTGGCGTACTCTTGATCAACAGGAAGAAACCGCTTTGTATACTGCCTCCAAAATTCGGTCATGGTTTGTAGATCTTGCGTCGGACTTTAATAATGATGATCTAAAAAATATTTTTGGAGATATTGAGAAAAATGGAAAGGTATGGGCGTTTATAGATGCAACAAACCTGCTTAACTACTACTACGGCGACTATTCTACTATAGAAGAGTTGATATTGTTTTTTGAGAAGTTTGATCGTGCATTTCAAATGACATATAGTAAGATGATCAAAAACATATAGGACTAGAAAAGTGAGATTGTAATGGATAAGCTGAAGATGCACAGCAGGGACAACGTGGCGGCGCATATCGAGGCGGTGGGGCGGCTGTTCCCGAATGCTCTGACGGAGGTCATGCGGGACGGGAAGGCCGTGCAGGCGATCGACTTCGATGTGCTGCGGCAGGAGCTCGCGCGCGAGATCGTGGAGGGGCGCGAGGAGCGCTATGCATTCACATGGCCCGACAAGCGGCAGGCGATCCTTGCGGCGAATGCGCCGATCCATGCGACGCTACGCCCCATCGTGGAGGACAGTATCGGGCGGGACGGTACGGCGGGCGGATTCGACAGCGAGAATCTCTACATCGAGGGGGATAACCTCGATGTGCTGAAGCTGCTCCAAGAGACCTACCTCGGCAAGGTGAAGATGATCTATATCGATCCGCCGTATAATACGGGGAATGATGCCTTTGTGTACGATGATGACTTTGCGATGGAGGGCGGGGATTTCGTTGCGGCGAATGTTCCCTATGATGAGTACGGAAATATGGTCTATGATTTCAAAAAGAATCTGGACAGCAACGGGCGCTTCCATACAGACTGGCTGAATATGATCTATCCGCGTCTCAAGGTGGCAAAGAGTCTGCTTGCGGAGGATGGCGTTATCTTTATCAGTATTGATGACAGCGAGCAGGAGAATCTCAAGAAGGTTTGCAATGAGATTTTCGGCGAGCAAAATTTTATTGCGGAACTTGTTTGGGAACGGGCTTATGCGCCAAAAAATGACGCAAGGTATATCTCCAACAGTCATGACTATGTGCTCATGTATGCGCGTGATATTAACAGTTTTCAGATCGGGCGTCTGCCACGCACGGAGGAGGCGAATGCGCGCTATCAAAACCCCGATAATGATCCGAGAGGCATATGGAAACCAAGTGATATGTCTGTCAAAACGTATACTGCCGAAAATGACTATCAAATTACCGCCCCTTCGGGGCGAGTAATAGAGCCTCCAGCAGGACGCTGCTGGAGGCTCTCTAAAAATAAATTTTTAGAGAGACTCCATGATAATCGGATTTGGTTCGGGGAGGATGGTAACGGCGTACCATGTATTAAGAGATTTCTGTCCGAACTGAAGTATGACGGGATGGCACCCACTTCGATTCTGTTTTATAAAGATGTCGGGCACAGTCAGGAGGGGGCGAAGGAAGTTACTCAACTCTTTGATGCGGGAGTATTCGATGGTCCGAAGCCTGTGCGCCTTCTTACACGTCTCCTTACACTTGCAAATCTGAAGAAGGATTCCATTGTATTGGATTTTTTCTCGGGGTCGGCAGCAACGGCGCACGCACTCATGGCACGGAACGCCGAGGATGGAGGGTCTCGTAAGTTCATCATGGTGCAGCTGCCCGAGGCGACGGACGAGGGCGGCACAGCCTACAAAGCGGGCTATCGGAATATCTGCGAGATCGGCAAGGAGCGCATTCGCCGCGCGGGGGCGAAGATCGCGGCTGAGACGGGCGAGAAGGCAGCAGAGCTTGACCTCGGATTCCGTTGTCTGCGGCTCGATACGAGCAATATGACCGATGTCTACTATGCGCCCGATGCGGTGACGCAGGACGGGCTTTTCGCGCAGGTGGACAATGTCAAGGCGGATCGCACGCCGGAGGATTTGCTCGTTCAGACGATGCTCGATCTCGGCATCCCGCTCTCGGCGCCGATTACGGTGGAGGAGATCGCGGGGAAACGCGTCTTTAACGTCGCGGACGGCTTCCTCCTCGCGTGTTTCGACCGCGCGGTGACGGACGAGGCGGTAACGGCAATCGCCAAGCGAAAGCCGTACTATGCGGTGTTCCGTGATGCCTCGATGGCGGACGACAGTGCTCTCACGAATTTCGACCAGCTCTTTGCGGCGTACAGCCCCGCAACGGTGCGGAGGGTGCTCTGAGCTGTTGTTTTGAAATATTGAAATATGCAAAAAGGCGAAATAGCAGTGCAGAAGACGTATTTCTGTATTTTTTTCGTTGACGTATTGTGCTGCTCTGCATATAATAGAGATAGAAAGGGCGCTATCGGTAAACGGTCAGCCCCACTAATTTCCGATTGAGATAAGATCCCCGCCTGAAGTTAGCAGCTACGAGGCGGGGTTTCTTATGCCTTCGATATTACGATGCAGATCGTAACGAGGAATACCAGCGAAAGAAATTCGTATGGTCCCATAGGCATGCCCCCTTTATGATACAGGGGCTGAGAACGACCGCCTACCATTTGTGATAGCGCTTGCATTCATTATATCATATCTGGCAGCGTGGAGCTGCCTTTTTTATTGTTGTACTGTGGAGAATATTTCGGCGAGGAGATGCTCTGATGAAGTTTCACTTTACGGTGCAGCCGTACCAGACGGATGCGGTGGAGGCGGTTGTCAGCGTGTTCGACGGGCAGCCGTACGCTGCACGCACAACGTATCTGCGTGATGTGGGGACGGGCGCTGCACAGGGGAATCTGCTGTCCGTGCAGGAGAGCTATGCGAATGCACCCCTTCTCACGGCGGAGGCGGACGATGGTTTTCGCAATGAGGAGGTGCATCTGACGAAGGAGCAGCTGCTCGCGAATATCCGCAGTGTGCAGAGCGCACGCAATCTCCATCTGTCTGATACGATCTCTGCACCGCTCGGCGCGTGCGCGCTGGATGTGGAGATGGAGACGGGGACGGGCAAGACGTATGTCTATATCAAGACGATGTTCGAGCTGAACCGCCGCTATGGCTGGAGCAAGTTCATCGTGGTGGTGCCGAGCATTGCGATCCGCGAGGGCGTGAAGAAGTCCTTTGAGATGACGGCGGAGCATTTCATGGAGCACTACGGGCGAAAGGCGCGGTTCTTCGTCTACAGCAGTGCGAATCTGAATCAGCTGGATGCGTTCTCTGCCGATGCGGGGCTCTCGGTGATGATCATCAACACGCAGGCGTTCGCTGCCTCGCTGAACGAGGAGAAGTCGATCGAGGGACGCGGCGGGAACAAGGAGGCGCGCATCATCTACTCGAAGCGCGATGCGTTCGGCTCGCGCCGTCCGATCGATGTGATCGCGGCGAACCGTCCGATCCTCATTCTCGATGAGCCGCAGAAGATGGGGAAAAAGGACTCGGTGACGCAGAAGGCGCTCGCGCAGTTCGCCCCGCTCTTTACGCTGAACTATTCGGCGACGCACGCGGAGCGTCACAATCTCGTCTATGTGCTGGATGCGGTGGATGCCTACAATGCGCGTCTGGTGAAGAAGATCGAGGTGAAGGGGTTCGAGGTGAAGAACCTGCCGGGGACGGGGCGCTATCTCTATCTCGCGGAGATCGTGCTCTCGCCCAAAGTTCCGCCGCGTGCGCGGATCGAGTTCGAGGTGGCATATAAGGGCGGGGTGAAGCGTGAGGTGCGCATTGTCTCTACAGGGGACAATCTCTGCTATCTCTCGGGCGGGATGGCGCAGTATGAGGGCTATGTGGTAGAGCACATCGATGCTGCTGCGGGAACGGTGCTTTTCCTGAACGGAATAACCCTCCATACGGGAGATGTGCAGGGCGATGTGTCGGAGGCGGATCTCCGGCGGGTGCAGATCCGTGAGACGATTGTCTCGCATTTTGAGAAGGAGCAGCGGCTCTACCGACGTGGGATCAAGACGCTCTCGCTATTCTTCATCGATGAGGTGGCGAAGTACCGTCAGTATGATGCAGACGGAAATGCCGTGCTTGGGGAGTACGGGCAGATCTTCGAGGAGGAGTACCGCGCGGTGATGAACGAAAACCGCGACATTTTTGACCCTGCGTATATGAAATATCTGGACGATGTGCCTGTAGAGAAGGTACACACAGGGTATTTCAGCATTGACAAGAAGACGGGACGCGCGGTGGATAGTAGTCTCAGGCGCGGCTCGGATCTGTCGGATGATATCTCGGCGTATGATCTGATCCTGAAGGATAAGGAGCGACTGCTTTCGTTCGATGAGCCGACGCGCGTGATCTTCTCCCACTCCGCGTTGCGCGAGGGGTGGGACAATCCGAATGTGTTCCAGATCTGTACGCTCAAGCACGCAGCGAGTGTGACGGCGAAGCGGCAGGAGGTGGGCAGAGGTCTGCGTCTCGCGGTCGATCAGACGGGACAGCGGATGGATCGGACGGTGCTCGGGGATGCGGTGCATGAGGTGAATGTGCTGACGGTGATCGCGAGCGAGAGCTATGCGGGTTTTGTCGGCGATCTGCAAAAGCAGATGGAGGCAGAGCTGCGCGTGCGTCCGAAGGCGGCGTCAGAGGCGTATTTCCAGGGGAAGACGGTGCAGTCGGCGGATGGTTCTGTAGTTCAGCTTGATAAAACACAGGCGCGTGCCATCTATAAGTACCTCCTGCGTCATGACTACATCGACGATGATGACCATGTGACGGAGGACTATCGCACGGCACTTGCGACGGGGACGCTCGCGCCACTGCCCGAGATGCTTGTGCCGATGGCGGAGGGGGTTCATCGCCTCGTGCAGGCGATCTACGACGAGAGCGTGCTGCGGGATATGTTCCACGATGCCAATGAGACGAATACACCGCCGAATCCGCTGAATGAGCATTTTTATCGGAAAGAGTTCCAAGAGCTCTGGAAAAAGATCAATCACAAATATGTGTATACGGTGCATTTTTCCTCCTCGGAGCTGATCCGAAATGCGATCGATCACATCAACGGGAGACTGGATGTGAGCCGTCTCCAATACACGATCACCTACGGCAGTCAGCAGACGGATCTGGATGCGCAGATGGTGGCGGACGGCATGAGTTTCGACTATGGGAAAAGTCGGACGCGCACGCTGAAGAGGACGAATGTGGGTACGGTGACGTATGATCTGATCGGGCGTATTGCAGCGGGGACGACGCTCACGCGGCGCACGGTTGCTGAGATTCTGCGCGGAATCCGTCCTGCGGTCTTTGCGCTGTACCGTGAAAATCCCGAGGAGTTCATCCGTAAGATGATCTGTCTCATCCTGGAGCAGAAGGCGACGACGGTGATCGATCACATTACCTACAATATGGGGGTGGGCAGCTATGATTCGAGTATTTTTATGACGGAACGACGGCCGCTCGCGGAGGCGTACGAGGCGAAGCGGGCGATTCAGAAGTATCTCTTCCCCGACGGGCAGGTGGAGAAGCGTTTTGCCGAGGCGATGGACGGGCAGGAGGAGGTGCTCTGCTATGCCAAGCTGCCGCGTGGGTTCAAGATCCCAACGCCGGTTGGCAGCTATGCGCCGGACTGGGCGATTGTCTTTCATGAGGGCTCGGTGAAGCATATCTACTTCGTCGCGGAGACGAAGGGCTCGCTCTCGACGCTGCAGCAGCGTCCCATCGAGCAGGCAAAGATCGCCTGCGTGAAGCGGCTCTTTGAAAAGCTAAGTGATGCTGTCGTCTATGACTGTGTGGACGATTTCCAAACGCTGATGAATCGTGTGATGAAGTGATGTCTACATGCGAAATGCCTGCCTCTCTATGGGGCAGTTTTTTTCTCCGGTTGCGGAATATGTTATAATAGGAGAAAACGAAGAGAGTGTTTCTCACACTGCGCACAGCAAAGGAGGTGCATCATGCAGCGGCGATCTGTTTTTACGGGACTGGTGCTGGCGGTGCTCGTCGGTGTATTCTTCTACCTCCACGTCGAGCAACGGACACAGATCGACTTCGAGCAGGTGGAGCCGATTCCGGGGTACAAGATGGAGATGCGAACGCCGCCGTTGCGCGTGGCGATGATCTCGGTGCTGAACCACGCGCGCACGGAGGGCTATCAGAGTCAGATGGTGCGCAGCATCGGGCGCCTCCTCGGGCGTCCTGTGCTGCTCCTGCATCGGAGGAGCTATGCAGAGATCAACCAGCTGCTCGCAAAGGGGGACGCGGACATTGCATTCCTATCGAGCGGTGCCTATATGGTCTACGGGAAAAAGGAGGACGTGCGCCTCCTGGCGATGCCGGAGCGAGGCGGGGCGAACTACTATTTCTCCTATGTGATCGTGCCGCGCAATGCGCAGACGCAGTCGCTTGCTGATCTGCGCGGGCGGCGGTTCGTCTATGTGGATCCGCTCAGCTACTCGGGTTATCTGGAACTCAGGGCGCATCTGCGGACGCTTGGCGAGAACCCGGAGCAGTTCTTCGGCTCCTATTATTTCACCTACAGTCACGACGACTCGCTGCGCGCAGTGGCAGACGGACTGGTGGACGGCGGCGTGATCGCGAGCCTGACGTATGACTACTATCAGATGTATGCGCCCGCGATATTGGAATCGGTGCGCGTGATCCAGATCCTGCCGGGGAGCGGGATGGGGCCTGTGGTGGCGCGGCAGGGGCTGAAGGAGGCGGATGAGGTGCAGGAGATCCTCCTGCATCTGGACGAGGATGCTGAGGCAAAGGAGGCGATGGCGCAGCTGCTCATCGACCGATTTGTGCCGCCGCAGCCGGAACTGTACCCGCGGTTTTCGACGGAGGAGGGGCTGTGATGCAGGCGTTTGCGCGGCTCCGTATCGCGGGCAAGTTGACGGTGATCATGCTGGGGATCGTGCTGCTCTTTGCCGTGCTCGCGGGGGCGCTGCTGCTCGTCACGCTGTCGGATCTCATGCGTGCGTCGCTTGAGCGGCGCGGACAGGGCGTGGCGGCGGAGGTGGCAGAACTGAGCAGCGAGGCACTGCAGACGGGCAACCTGTTCGCGCTTGAGGAGCTGATCCATACGACGAAGCGTAACAATGACTTTGTCGTGTATATCTTTCTGCTGGATGAGGAGGGGCGCGTGATGGCGCATACCTTCGCCAAGGGGATGCCGCTGCATCTGCGTGAGCTGCACGGCGATGCGGGTGCGGAGCCGGATGTCATGCGCGTGGACACGAGCCTCGGGCCGATCCAGGACATCCGCTGGCCGATCGAGGACGGGGCGCTCGGCAGCGTGCGTGTGGGCGTGAGCGAGGATGCCCTGCACGATCTCCTCGTTGCAAACCTCCTGAAGATGCTTGCGATGACGCTGCTCATCCTCGTGCTTGCGACGGCGCTGATCTTTCGCCTGTCCGAGATCCTGACGCGTCCGCTCCATCATCTGATGGAGCGTGCGGAGCACATCTCAAAGGGGCATTTCTCCGGACGTGCGATCACGTTCCCCGCGACGGATGAGATCGGCCGCCTCGCCAATGCGATGAACGACATGGAGCGGCACTTGCGGGAAGGGGCGCAGGAGCGCAACCGTCTCCTGCGGCATATCATCACGGCGCAGGAGGCAGAGCGCAAGCGGATCGCGATGGAGCTGCACGATGAGAGCGGGCAGACGCTGACAGCACTGCTGTTCTCCCTGCGCGCGCTCGCGAACGAGACGCAGGATGCAGATATGCAGCGGGCGCTGCTCGCGATCCGAGACGAGACGGCGGACACGCTGGCGCGCCTGCGCAACCTCGCGGTGGAGCTGCGTCCGCCCGCGCTCGACGAGCTGGGGATCGGGGCTGCGCTCGAAAAGCTCGTCGCGGACTATCGGCGCGGGTACGCAGTGGATATCGGGCTCTCCTGTGTGATCACCGCAGAGCCGAGTGACGTGGAGAGCCTCGCCGTCTATCGGATCGTGCAGGAGTGCCTGACGAACATCGTGCGCCACTCCCATGCCACGCGCGCACAGATCACGCTGCGGGTGGACGGGCGGATCATGCTGTGTGTCAAGGACAACGGCATCGGTATCACCGCTGAGCGGATGCGTGCGGCGCGGCGGGAGAACCATCTGGGGCTGTATGGCATCGAGGAGCGCGTGCGCCTGCTCGCGGGACGGATGCACCTCACGGCGGAGCCGCCGACGTGGACAACGGTATATGAGATCGAGTTCGGGGGAAAGGGGAGTATGCAGGATGAACCTGATGATCGTGGATGATCACCTGTTGATCCGCGCGGGGATGAAACTGCTGCTGAAGAACACACCCGCCTATACCGTGGCGGCAGAGGCGGAGAGCGGCGAGGAGGCGCTGCGTCTCCTTGATGCGCAGCCGATCGACCTCGTGATCATGGACATCTCCATGCCGGGGATGGGAGGTCTCGCCTGCATCCGCGAGATACGGGCGCGCTTCCCCGCCGTGAAGATCCTTGTGCTGAGTATGCACGAGGACGAGGAGTACATCTACAAGGCGATGCAGTACGGCGCGATGGGCTACCTGCCCAAGACCTCGGCGGACAGTGAGCTGTTCGACGCCCTGCGCGCGATCGCCGAGGGGCGCCGCTACCTCAGTCCGAACGCGCAGCAGTCCCTCCTCTCCGTCATGTTCCGCGACCCGCAGGAGGATCCGCGCTCCTGCCTCACCGCACGCGAGCGGGAGATCTTTGACGAGCTGATCCGCGGCTGCACCATCACCGAGATTGCAGAGCAGCTCCACCTGAGTGTCAAGACAATAGATACACATAAGACACACATCTACGCGAAGCTGCATTGCTCGCGACGCAGCGAGCTGGTCTCTCTCGCCCTGCGGCACGGACTTTTGCAGTAGCGTGCTGTTTTCCATGAGAACGCCCCGCATCGGATTTTTTCTGATGCGGGGCGGAGTTTTTCCGAGGAGAAAATGGGGGAGAATCCGAGGAAAAAACGGAACTTTGCCGATGGTCTGACGATTTTGAATTCGCTATACTTTGCGTAGAAAAAATTTTGCAAAGGAGATGGATTCATATGTCAATTTTCTCACCGGCGCCCCATATCGAGCGTCTGCCCGATCATATGGTGGACGAGCGGTACAAGGCGATCCGGCGGCAGGTATTCCTCGGCACCTTCATCGGGTACGCCACATTCTACCTGATCCGCAAGAACTTCAGCCTCGCCATCCCGTACATGATACAGGACTACGGCTACTCCAAGGCGGATCTCGGCATCGTCCTCACCATGCTCTCTGTCGCGTACGGCGTCAGCAAGTTCGTCATGGGTAACATCTCGGACCGTTCGAATCCGAAGTATTTCGCCACGGCGGGACTCCTCCTGAGCGCGTTCGTCACGCTTGCGTTCGGCGTCGTGCCCGGCGTCATGACGAGCATCCCGCTCATGTGCGCCCTCAGCTTTATGAACGGTTGGTTTCAGGGGATGGGCTACCCGCCCTATGCAAAGTCCATGGTGACGTGGTTCTCCCAGACCGAGCGCGGCGCGTGGTGGTCGTGGTGGAATGTCTCGCACAACCTCGGCGGCGGTCTCATCGCGCCGCTGGCGACGCTTGGTATTGCGATATTCGGCACGTGGAACAGTATCTTCTTCTTCCCCGCGATGATCTCCATCGCGCTTGCCATCCTCACATTCTTCCTCATGCGCGACACACCCCAGTCCTGCGGGCTGCCGCCGATCGAGGAGTACAAGAACGACTACCCGCAGGAGCACGGCGTCATCTCCGAGAACCAGATGACCGCAAAGGAAGTACTCATGAAGTACGTCCTCAAGAACAAGTTCCTCTGGTACCTCGCCATTGCGAACATCTTCGTCTATTTTATCCGCTACGGTGTTGTCGACTGGGCGCCGACCTACCTCGCGGCGATCAAGGGATTCTCCAAGGAGAGCTCGCGCTGGGCGTACTTCCTCTATGAGTGGGCGGGCATCCCGGGCATGCTCGTCAGCGGCTATCTGAGCGACCGCGTGTTCCGTGGACGGCGCGCGCCCGCGACGATGATCTTCATGGCGCTCGTCATCATCGCCATCCTTGTCTACTGGTTCAACCCGCCCGGCAACATCCTCATCGACAACCTCGCTCTCATCGCGATCGGCTTCCTCATCTACGGGCCCGTCATGATGATCGGTCTGCAGGCGGCGGACATGGTGCCGCGCGTCGCAACGGGCGGTGCGACAGGACTCACGGGACTCATGGGCTACATCGTTGGCTCCGCCTTCGCCGGCGTCTACATGGGCTTCGTCGTTGACCACTTCGGCTGGAGCGGCGGCTTCATCAGCCTCCTCGCCTCCTGCGTCCTCGCCATCTTCTTCCTCTTTATGACCATGGGAAAGAAGAAAGTACGCGAATAACCTCTCTCATCCATATATTGTAAAATGCCCCGCTGCACTCGGTTCGTATCGAATGCGGCGGGGCGTTTGCGTGCAGGGCGGTG
The DNA here is from genome assembly GCF_001683335.1 of Selenomonas sp. oral taxon 126. Classification (GTDB taxonomy): domain Bacteria; phylum Bacillota; class Negativicutes; order Selenomonadales; family Selenomonadaceae; genus Centipeda. The sequence goes on along the minus strand of NZ_CP016201.1, from coordinate 851,188 downwards.
TACCGGATTTGCAGAGAGCAAACGATGATCCTGTGCAGGGGTTACGCCGCCTCCTGTTCCTCCGTCTCGTCCATCTCGCTCAAAAACGGCGGCTGTGCCTCCATGAGTGTGACGATGCGGTCGGGGAGCTTGTACTGGATGCCGCCGCCCAGGCGACCGAACCACGGGGCGATCCTGCCCTTCTCCACACCGTCGATGGGACGCTCAACACAGTAGACGTGAAAATCGCCCTCACTCGTCGTGCTCGGCAGTGCCCGCTGCTCGAACGTCATACCGTCGGGCGAGACATAGCGACCCGTCGGCTTCCCGTAGCGCGTCAGCACATCGCCCGAGGGGAGCGTAACCGTCACAATCACACCAACCGCGCCGTCGTTGGTCGGGTAGATGGGGCGACCGTCATCGGCATAGAAGCGCGCCTCGCCCCCCTTGCCGAGGGTGTACGTCATGCCCTGTTCGGCGGCAAGCTCCGCGATGAATTCATCGGTCGGCGGGGCAAAGTTGTAGTACATCTTCCAGTAGGGGGGCTGCTCCTGCGCACGCATGTCTGCGGCGGCAGCGGTCTGCCCGAGGGCGGGCGCGGCATCCGTGCCGATCTGCGGCGAGATAAGTACGGTGAGGGCGAAGAGTGCGGCGCTGACAGCGTGCAGGATATTGCGGCGCATCTGCCCTCCTGCGTCACGCGCTGTCATGGGGAGGAGGCGGTCGATGAGTTTCATGAAAATGCTCCTTTCTGGAAATTCGTACAATTTAATACCTTCATCATATAGTAGAATACGAAAAAAGGCAAGATAAGACTGCATGATGTAAGGAAGCACTGATAAATTCAGCACCGCCATCTTGACGCATCTTTTTTGCCCGCACTTTGTCGGCAAATCCTCCACATAGCCCTTGCTATGCGTCCGGTTTGCCTCCTAGTTCGGACGAAAAAATCTACGCCAATCTGACGGACTTCATTTTATCAGCGATTCCTAAAAATAAGCCGCCGCATTCTTGGGCGAATCGGGGTATCTCCTTTTGCGCGGCTGTGTTATAATAAAAGTGTAGCTTTTTTTCATGTTTTTGACAGATACATCTCGGAGGGGTTTTATGAGAAAGAAATACAAAGCCGCTGTTGGCATATTGGGCGCAGTGCTCTTCCTGCTCGCCATCCTCGGCGGGTCTCTCTATGCCATCAGGGCGCACAAGACCGATCATGAAAAGGTGGCGGCGGCAAAGCACGACCTGCGCGGGCTGACCATAGACGAGCAGGTGGAGGAGATCCTGTCCTCCATGTCCGTCACGGAGCGGATCGGGCAGATGGTGATGGTCGGCATCCCGGGGAGAACGCTGGACGATGATGCCCGCTATGTCCTGCATCAGTTCCACTATGGCGGGATCATCCTATTTGACAGGAATCTGGACTCAGAGGAGCAGACGAGGCGGCTCATCTCGGACATCCAGTCCCATGCGGACGAGGAGCTGCCCCTCTTTATCGCCATTGACGAGGAGGGCGGCGCAGTGGTGCGCGGCGAGAGTTTCATCCCTGCGCCCCCTGCGGCACAGGAGGTAGGGCAGGAGGGGGCTGCCGCTGCCGAACGCTTCGCCGCCTCCGTGGCGGGGGATCTCATGTCCCTCGGGATCAATGTGAATTTTGCCCCCGTTGCCGATGTGGGCGCGCCGGATGGACGCTCCTACAGTACGGATCCGCATGAGGTGCTTGCATGCGTCCGAGCGGCAGGGAACGGGTATCGCTCCGCAGGGATGATCTATGCGCTCAAGCATTTTCCCGGCATAGGCAGGGGCATGGTGGACTCACACGAGGAGATCTCCTCCATCGAGGCGGGCGAAGAGGATCTGCAGAAAACCGATCTCGTGCCGTTCCGAGGCATGATCGAGGAGACGGGCAGGGGGAAGGATCTCGACTATATGGTCATGGTCGGACATCTCCAATATCCCGCGCTTGACGGAGAGAATCCTGCGAGTCTCTCCCGTCCGATCGTTACGGATCTGCTCCGCTCCGAGCTGGGCTATGAGGGGCTTGTCATCACAGACGACCTCGAGATGGGCGCGGTGGCAAATCATCTCACATTCCGCGCAGCGGGACAGAGGGCGGTCGAGGCAGGCGCGGACATCGTGCTGGTCTGTCACGAACTCGCGCATGCCGAGGATGCCTATATGGGCATATACGACGCTGTGCAGAGCGGACAGATCAGCGAGGAGCGGATTAATGAATCTGTACGCCGGATCATCAGGGCAAAGCTGACGCATGGTCTGACACCTTAATCCTAGGGAAGCACTGATAAATTCAGCACCGCCATCTTAGCGCATCTTTTTTGCCCGCACTTCGCCCTCGATCCTCCACATAGCTTCTGCTATGCGTCCGGTTTGCCTCCTAGTTCGGACGAAAAAATCTGTGCCAATCTGACGGACTTCATTTTATCAGCGATTCCCTAGAAAATGGGAAGCAATGATGAAATTATTAGTGCTTTCCAAGAAGGAAACAATAATATTTCGGCGAATATTAATAACATTAATTACCCCTGTGGATCATCTGCAAGATAGGAGGCAAACAAGATGAATTTGTTACGCCCGACTGCCTGTCTGCTGGCAGTCATGCTCGTCTTTTCCCTCACCGGCTGCAAAGCCGCTGCCAAGCTCTTCAACGTCGCCAAGAAAGAGGTGGCGCAGGAGGTTGTGGAGCAGGGAATCCGATCCGCCGCCGGTGCTGCAACGGGCAGCAAACAGGGCGCATCCTCCGGCAGCGCTGTACCGTCTGCGGGCAGAGGCTCGGGTCTCGCCAGAGCCGGCGGAGCGATGGTCGCAGGTGGCGCAGTAGCTGCGGGCACAGCTGCCATCAGCGAGGCATCCGGGCAGAACCGGAGCACGCAGGAGGCAGTCAATACGCTGGTGGGCTACTATCAGAATCTGGCTGCCGGCAGGACGTCGGCGGCGTACAACACCCTGACATGGGAGATGCAGAACCAGCTGGGCACGTATGAATCGTTCTCGCAGGGCTACACCACGACCGTCTCCAATGAGGTGAGCAACATACGGATCGTCTCCGAGACCCCCGCCCAAGTGGTCGTCAGCTATCAGCTCGACTCCAAGGACAAGATCAACGGGCGTATCTCGCAGCAGTCGTTCTCAGGCAGGGCGACCCTCCTCCAGAGCGACGGTCGCTGGCTGATTGGGGAATTCGATGTGACATTGAGATAGTGCTTCCTAAAGGGCTGTTGTACGAGTCAATGACCTCGTACAACAGCCTCTTTTGTCATTTTAGCGGCACTTCTATACAAAATAGGATTTCTATGTTATGATTTTTGCTGGAATAGGATTATTTCATAAGGAGGAATCATCATGTCATTCTGTGGAAATTGCGGCAAACAGCTCGCCGACGGCGCGCGCTTCTGTCCGGGCTGCGGGACGAAGATCGTCTCCCTGGAAAAGCCCGCTGCCTCTCCTGCCACCCCACCTGCCGCGCAGCAGGGCGGCGCCTATGGCGCAGGGCAGAACGCCCCGCAGCAGAGTCCTGCCTCGTTCCCGCCGCCGCCCGGCATTGGTGGACAGCAGCAGCCCGGCTTTGGAGGAGGGCAGCAACAGCCCGGCTATGGCGGAGGGCCGCAGCCGCCGTATCCGTATCAGCCGCCCTATGGGGGCGGGGGCGCGCCGCAGCCCGAGGAGCTCCGCGCGATGCTCCTCACCTATCAGGGACGCCTCAACCGCAAGCCGTACATCCTGTACAGCGTCGGCATCTGGTTTCTCATGCTCATCCTGAACGTCGTGGCGGACGTGTTGGGAGATAGTCGCTCGTCGGTGGCGCTTCTCGTCGCCTTCGCGCTCTATCTCGCTGTCCTCGCCCTGTGCGTTCCCTCCGTTATGCTGACCATCCGCCGCTGGCACGACCTGGGCAAATCCGGCTGGTTCACACTGCTCTCGCTGATCCCCGTCGTAAACTTCTTCGTCGAGATCTATCTGTGGGCGGCACCGGGAACCGCAGGACCGAATGCATACGGCGAGGATCCGCTCACGTACAGGAGGTAGCCGGATTCCTCTCTCTATACAAAATGAGTTTTATATGTTATGATTTCGTTGGAATATCGGATTATTTTATAAGGAGGAATCATCATGTCATTCTGTGGAAATTGCGGCAGCCAGCTCGATGCAGGACAGAAGTTCTGCCCGAACTGCGGGTCGAAGACCGTCACCTTGGAAAAGCCCGCTGCCCCTCCTGCCGCGCCACCTGCACCGCAGCAGGGCGGCGCCTATGGCGCACAGCAGCAGCCACCCGTCTACGGCGGAGGGCAGCAGTCGCCCGGCTATGGTGGAGCACCGCAGTCTCCTCCGCCGTATCAGCCGCCCTATGGGGGCGGGGGCGCGCCGCAGCCCCGATCGGAGGGGATCCGTGAGATGTTCCTCACCTACCATGGGCGTCTCAACCGCAAGCCGTATATCCTGCGCGGACTCCTGGTGGGGATCACCTCGTCAGTTTTGTCCAATGTGATGGGCGTGATGGCAGAGAGTAGCTCGCTGGCATTGAATCTCGTGTCCCTCGTGCTGCTCGTTGTCGTCCTCGCCCTGTGCGTCGTGTCCGTCATGCTGATGATCCGCCGCTGGCACGATCTGGGCAAATCCGGCTGGTTCTCGCTGCTCCTCCTCGTGCCGCTCGTGAACTTCGTCGTCGGTCTTTATCTCTGGGTGAAGAAGGGGGATGACGGTCCCAACCAGTATGGCGAGGATCCGCTGGCGTACAGGGGATAGGCATTAGGGCTCACATTTTTGCTGACTCATAGATGAAAATATCCTTCAAGAAGAGCATTCTTTTTGAAGGATATTTTTTTGCAAGGCGTGTCAAATTTTTCTATGATAGATATTGTGAAAACTAACATATCTATGATATAATTCTAATAAACAATAATCTTTCACAATTATCGGAGATGGTTTGCTGATGTTGTCGGAGGAATTGTTTAGGAAGTGTTGTCTTTGCGTATGGTGAAGATTCTCTTGTACATGAGAAATAGGGAGATGATGAACATGCAGATGAGAAGATTTCTGGCACTCTTGTTGATTCTGATGTCGCTGCTGGTGACCTCGGGCTGCGGAGACGATAAATACGTCACGCTTGTGAAGGACGGAACCTTGCAGATGGCGCCGGACGTGAAGATCGGCAAAGCCTTCGATAACTTCTTTGGCAATACTAAATGGAAGTCATTTGAGTCCACGGACGGGAAGCGTGTTGTTGAGTTTGTGGGTGACTGCACTTGGAACAACAAAGAGGCTGAGTGTTGCGTTCAATTCATCATCCTCTCAGATACGACATTTGAACTTGGCGCGGTCACGATCAACGATGTGGAAATGAATCGTTTGGAAAGCATGGGCATCGTGAACAAGGCATTGACCGGCAAATAGCCGCAAAGGGCGTCGCGGATAACCTGAAGCCCGTCAGATCGGTGTAGAGTTTACGAGCGGTCAATTGCAAAATGCATCAGCATACAAAAAGGGGGCTGTTGCACGAAGACAAATTTGCCTTCGTGCAACAGCCCCTGAATCCCAATAACGGATTACGGTGTCCATATAAATGACTTGGGTAGCAGGTGAAACAGATGCGCTTCGCCTCGCTTTCCTGCTTGTTCATGATAGAGACGAATGGCGTTGTGCAGTTTGTTAATATCCGTGAAGTAGTCTTGTATAAATTCGCGGCTTTTGATGTGCTCGCCGGGAAAGAGAATTTCTGCACAGTAGGTGCTGGGCTTATAGCGGCTCTTCTCCTTTTGCAGATACTTTTCGATCTGACCCTCTGCGATAATCAGCAGCATCTCAATTTCTGGGCGTGTGTAGATGTTATGCACAGGATAGCGTTCTGCATAGAGGGGTGGGAGTTTGAAGGAATCCTTTTTGGAATCCAGAATCCGAAGGATATTCACACGCCGTTGGTATGCTCGATTCAGAAAGGAAGACTGAATCTCAGAGGCTTTCCTCTTGCGGGTGATTTCTCTCCCGACAAGATTATCGTGAGCAAATACGAGGCTGTTATGGTCGAGCAGCAATTCGATGATTGCCTGCTCTGCCGCGCCCTCGCAGATACAAATGACATACTCTTCTTTTAAGTGCGTGAAGGTTAATCTATCCTGCTGCATAGATAGTCCTCCAACGCCTGAATGCTCTCGTATGACGGAGCCGTTCCCTCAATATAGTTCGAGAGGATTACATCACTTTTTTTGACATCGTTTCGCTTGACCTCGGAGGCGTAGTTCAGCAGCTCGATCGAGGCATCTGTCTGATTGCGACGCGTGATGTAGATGTTATCCTTGCGATCCATGAAATCGAGAATCTCTGCGTAGTGTGTGGAGAAGATGAGGCATGCGCCATACTTGTTGATACGATCGTTTTTGAAGATGTCCGTAATCATACGAACGAGCTCTTTGTTCATGTGATTCTCAAGTTCATCAACAATGAGATAGCCGCCTGTTTGGAGAACATCCTCAATGACTGTAATCATAGTTTGGCCTTTAATTGTACCAGAGGAAATGAGGTTGTTCAGCCCCAATTCACTTGTAACATAAAAAAATCGAGGATCATTTTTGAATTTTATGGTGTAGGTGACGTTATCATCTGTCTCAGAGACGGTAAGTTCATCCAAATTGCCATCAAAAACATGCAGAATCTCGGGAGCGGCCGAGCCAGACTGTAAGAGAAAATTGTTGTTTGTAGATGCAATCAGCGATCTTAGTACCGGTAATTGATAGTCTGCTATTACGCCGCGAACGAGGCTATCGTCAAGACTTAAAAAATCCAGTATCTCCTTTGCTAGTTTTGAACGATGAAGAACTAGTTTTGTTTCGTCAAACAGAAGGACATCTTTCTTTGATTTTATAGATGCGAGTGATTTTTTGAAAAGCAGCTCCTCCTTGAAATAAAGTTCAGTTCCCGTACTGGGAGAACGTTTCCTCTTCCCAATAACGGAATGTAGCTCATAGCAACTATCACCATGACAAAAATCTATAGTGATGGTCGTTCCGTCTTGAAGGAACTCTTTGCCGTAGTGAAGCTCGTTGAGGCTTGCGCGCCGTAAGAGAATCAACATAGCGAGATAAATAAGCTTTAGCGCTGATGTCTTTCCGGAAGCGTTGATACCGACCAGAGCAGTGAGTTTCTGCGTATAGAGATTCTTGCGCAGCTGAAATACCTGCGTAGGATCGGAAACGCGATCCTCTGCCATAAAGCTAAACTCAAAGCAATCATCATGAAAGAGTGGGATGTTCTCATATCGTATGCGGAGTATCTTGATAGAATCTGTCATAAAATCTCCTCCTATGAGGATATTATAGCATAAAACACTATTTATAACCACAAAAACTGTTTATAAATAGAAAAACAAAAGTGTTAGAAAAACAAAAAAGCACCATCATTCCTGACAGTGCTGAGTGCTCATATGGAGCGGGCAATGGGAATCGAACCCACCTCTAAAGCTTGGGAAGCTTTCATTCTACCGATGAACTATGCCCGCGAACAGTGCTATGATAGCAGATTCGGCGGCGTTTGTCAAACGATGTGTACGGCAATGCTGCGAAATTACACCGTGCGCCGCTCCTTTTCGAGGTGGACGAGGAGGACGGAGATGTCGGCGGGGGAGACGCCGCTGATGCGCGCCGCCTGTCCGATGGAGCGCGGGCGGATGGCAGTGAGTTTCTCTGCCGCCTCGAGGCGCAGGCTCGTGATGGCGCTGTAGTCGATCCCGTCGGGGATGCGGCGGCTCTCGAGGCGCTCCATGCGCGCGATCTGCTCCTCCTGCTTGCGGATGTACCCGTCGTAGCGTGCCATAATCTCGACCTCCTCCTTGACATCTGCCGCAAGAGGCGGGAGGTCAAAGAGTGCGGCAAGCTGCGCATAGTCCCCCTCGCGTGAGAGCAGGGCAAAGATTGTCATGGGGACGCGCAGGGGGGCAATGTCCGCCGCCGCAAGGCGCGCTTCGGTCTCGGTGGAGGGGTTTACCTGCGTCTCCTTGAGCTGCTGCACGGCGCGCTCGATGGCGTCCCGCTTTGCCGTAAAGCGTGCCCAGCGCTCGTCTGTGACAAGCCCCATGGCGCGCCCGATGGGCGTGAGGCGCAGATCGGCGTTGTCCTGCCGGAGGATGAGGCGGTACTCGGCGCGGCTCGTCATCATGCGATAGGGTTCATCTGTGCCCTTGGTGACAAGGTCGTCGATGAGGACGCCGATGTAGCCGTCGCTGCGGCGCAGGATGAGCGGCTCTCTGCCTGTGATCCCGCATACGGCGTTGATGCCCGCAATCAGCCCCTGTGCCGCCGCCTCCTCGTAGCCGCTCGTACCGTTCGCCTGTCCTGCGGAGTAGAGTCCCGCGATGTGCTTGACGGCAAGCGTTGCGTCGAGCTGCAGGGGATCAAGGCAGTCGTACTCGATGGCGTAGCCGGGGCGCATGATGCGCGCGTGTTCGAGTCCCGGTATTGTTGTGAGAAATGCTTCCTGTACATCGGTCGGCAGGCTGGTGGACATACCCTGCACATAGATTTCGTTCGTATGCAGCCCCTCGGGTTCGAGGAAGAGCTGGTGACGCTCCTTGTCGGGAAAGCGCGCAATCTTCGTCTCGACGGAGGGGCAGTAGCGCGGCCCCGTACCCTCGATAACGCCGTTCGCCATCGGTGCGCGGTGGAGGTTCGCACGGATGACGGCGTGGGTCGCCTCGTTCGTGTAGGTGAGGTAGCAGGGGGTCTGCTCCGCGCGCATCTCTGTGGTCAGAAAGGAAAAGGCGGGTGCGGCGGGGTCTCCCTTCTGCACAGCAGTTTTTTCGAGGTCGAGGGTGCGGCGGTCAACGCGCGCGGGCGTGCCGGTCTTGAACCGCATGAGTCTGAGACCTGCGGCACGCAGGGAGTCCGAGAGCGCCATTGCGGGGCGCTGTCCGTTCGGCCCGCTGTCGTAGATGGTCTCGCCGAGGATGATGCGCCCGCGCAGATACGTGCCCGTTGCAAGGATGACGGCGCGCGCCGTGAGGCGTTCCCCCGTTTCGCAGAGGATGCCTGTGACGCGTGTCTGTCCTTCGTTTTCCTCGGTGAGAAGCTGCGTGACGAGCAGCTGGCGCACATCGAGATTCTCTGTGTTCTCGACGGTCTCCTTCATGATACGTTGGTAGAGGAATTTGTCCGCCTGCATGCGGAGGGAATGAACGGCGGGACCCTTGCCCGTGTTGAGCAGGCGGCGCTGGATGCTCGCACGATCCGCCGCAATCCCCATCTCACCGCCGAGCGCGTCGATCTCGCGGACAAGGTGGCTCTTGCCGGGGCCGCCGACGGAGGGGTTGCACGGCATCATCGCAATGTTGTCCAGCGAGAGCGTGACGATGAGCGTACGCTGTCCCATGCGCGCCGCCGCAAGTGCCGCCTCGACGCCCGCATGACCCGCACCAATCACGATGATATCATAATCTGTAGTGTTGTTCACGTAATGATTTCCTTTTGGTTTTATCACATAAGGTATGTTATCTTTATGTTATTCACTTACTGTATCACATAGCTATACGAACTCCACGCAAACGCTTAGTTACGCAAGCGGTCGCGTTCTCGTTCGCTGAGGGAATCACGGACTCATTCAGCCATTCATCTTGGCACATCTTTTCCGCCCTCTCTGCGTCGATAAATCCTCAGCATAGCCACCGCTATGCCTCCGGTTTATCTTCTTGACAGGACGAAAAATCTGCACCAATCTGAACGGCATCATTGAGTTCGTGATTCCCTAATACCTGCGGACTTCTTAAACGCGCTACGCTTGAACGAAAGAAATCCGCAGGGGGCGAGTCGAACGCTTTTCTCCGCTTGCTCCACTAGGGTTTGCTTTGGAGCATCGTATAGCTACATTGCGTGTGCTTTAACTCACAACCTCGAACTTCACAGGCACTTCGCCGAGGTCGGTCTCCATGCGGCGGCAGGTGACGCCGGCGGAGGCGAGCATGCGCTTGGAGATCTTCGTCGCGTCGGTCGCGGCATACTTATCTGAGAGGTAGATGACCTCGCGGATGCCGCTCTGAATGATTGCCTTGCAGCATTCGTTGCACGGGAAGAGTGATACGTAGATACGACAGCCTTTCAACGACGTGCTCGCATTGAGGATGGCGTTCAGCTCGGCGTGCACGACATAGGGATATTTCTGCTCGGCGAATTCGCCCGTCCGTCCCCACGGGTACTCGTTGTCATCGCACCCGTTCGGCATGCCGTTGTAGCCGACGCCGACGATGTGTTTGTCCTCGTTGACGATGCACGCGCCGACCTGTGTGTGCGGGTCCTTGCTGCGGTAGGCGGAGAAGATGGCGACGCCCATGAAGTATTCGTCCCAAGAGATAATCATATGGTTCCTCGCTTGCACTGCATACATTTGTTTGCTATAATAGAAAAAGGCACTGATAGGCGCAGTGGTGACTCAGCCCCCGAAAGGGGGGATCTGTATGGAGACCTACGAGTTCTTGACGTTTCTCGTTGTGTTCACCGTGCTGATTATATCCATTAAAAGATAAATGAGAAAGCCCCGCCTTGCGCTCCAAACTGCAGGCGGGGAATCTCGCGTGTATAAGGGGGCAACCGCTGAGCGGCAGTGCCCTTTTTCTATGTTTATTTTACTGCAATATGGCATATTCGTCAAGGCTTGCACTGCATACATTTGTTTGCTATAATAGAAAAAGGCACTGCTATTAAATACGGTAGGCGGCTAATCTCGCCCCCGAAAGGGGGAATATATATGGATACCTATGAGTTCCTATCATTCCTCATAGTATATACCATACTGATTCTATCAGTGAAAAGATAAACGAGAAAACCCCGCCTTGCGCTCCAAATCGTAGGCGGGGAATCTCTCTGTCATAGCGTTGGGGCGGCCGCCCATCGGCAGGGCCCTTTTTCTATGCTTATTTTACAATATTCCATCCGCTTCGTCAAGCATCGGGGGATTATCGCATGATATGCTTATTTGAGAATTATTTTCCGTTATTTTTAATTGACAAACGAGAGAAGATAAATTAAGATGATGCGAGTATAGATGAGAACTGCATAGAAAACAGGTGCCCCCGATGGGGCTTAATAGGGAATCCGGTCGATGCCGGAGCGGTCCCGCCACTGTGAGGAAGAGCAGAGCTGCATGGACGTGTGTCCGGTCACTGAGGGAAACCTTGGGAAGACGCAGCCGCGTGAGGATTCCGAGCCAGGAGAACTGCCTGTTTCATACTCGCTGACGATCCACGAGCGATGGGGAGGAGAGTCTACCGTGAGGATACGGCGACTTTCTTTTTGTGTGGAGAGCCGCCTTTTTTATGCCGTTCGCTGGGAGAACGTGGGTACCGACCCACATCAAGGAGGAAAATATGAAAAAGAGACATCTCACACTCGCCATTCTTGCAGGGCTCCTGTCCGCCGGGGGGGGGGCAGACATCTGTCTATGCGGGACATGATGAAAATCTGCAATCCTACACGATTGATAATATCGTGGTCGAGGCGGAGCAGACGATCAACCAGTTCGGCGATACGGTGACGGAGCAGTCGTACTACCGTACGGGCGGCGATGTGAAGGTCATCACGCGCGAGGAGATCGAGAAGCGTCACTACATGGATCTCACGGAGGCGATCAAGCGCATCCCGGGCGTGACATTCCAGAACCCCGGCTACCGCGGTGGTGAGTATGGCTATCAGTTCTACAACAACGGCGTGCTCATCAACGGCGACTCGCGCGTTATCATCCTCATCGACGGGCGGCGCGTGGACAACCTCACGAGTACGCGCATCGGCGATGACAGTACCTCGGGCAGCAAGTCTACAGGCGTCAATATCGACCAGCTGCTTGGCATCGAGAGCGTGGACAAGATCGAGGTCATCAAGGGCCCCGGCGCCTCGGTCTATGGTCCGGACGCGACGGGCGGCGTCATCAACATCATCACGCGCAAGGGTGCGGTCGAGCAAAAGGGGACGCTCGACCTCTCCACGGGTTCGTGGCGCAAGCACAACTATTCACTCACCTTCTCGGGTGCGCTGCAGGACGATCCGACGTTCCACTATTTCGGTACGGTCACGCGCAATATGAGCGGCGACACGGAGTATGTCGACGGCGAGACGGGGCAGACGGGGACGCTCGGCGGCTCACGCTGGAAGGAAGATGCGGTCAACATTCGTCTCGATAAAGATCTCGGTAAAGACCAGAGCATTAAGCTCTGGTACAACTACAAGGCGGGCAAGGACGGTTACCCCATCTCGACGCCGCGCCTCAAATACTGGAATCAGGACGACTGGGAGCGCATTATCTTCGGCGCTGCCGTCGGTCAGCTGGACGCAAACAGAGCGCTCAAGGGCGGGGTCAACCCCAAAACCGGTACATGGGAACCGGCGCGCACACTCGCCGGCGACACGCGCAATCCCGGCTATGCGAACCTCTATGCACTCGACGGTTCTCTCTACAACTCATTTAGCAGGTTCAAACACAACGACTGGGAGCTGCAATGGACGTTCGACAAGGATGGCGGCATGGAGAGCTTCGTTCGTCTCTACGATCAGAACCATCGTTATGCCAACCGTGACAAATTCGTATGGAGAGATCGAAGCCGCAATGAGCTCGTTCAGGACTACCGGACAAGATTCCCGGGTGGTGCAACCGCCGCCGAGCTCAAGCAGTGGATCAGCGACCATCTCGCTCCGTTCCCGGGCGGAGACCCTGCAAAGCTGCAGGAATGGCTGGAGAAGACGGGCGGAACGGCATTGGAGCCGACGAGCTGGCGCGAGGAGCGCAACCGTGGCTTCCAGGTACAGTATGCAAAGTCCATCGGCAAGAACGATGTCATCGCCAGCCTCACCTATGACAAGGCAAAGAACTATTCAAAACGCATTCAGAATGACGGTAGCGTCAGAGAATCCCATACCGCGCGTGACTCTGTGCTCGCCTATGTGCAGGATAAGATCCACATTACGGAGAACTGGGATCTGACGCCTGCTCTGCGCTATTCCTACTACTCGGGCTATCACTCCTCAACGACAGGAGACGATGTGCAGGGAAAGGGCAAGGCGAATTTCATCACGCCGGCGCTCAATACGGAGTATCTCTTTGACGACACGCTCAGCATGTATTTCGGCTGGACGAAGATCTATCGCCCGCTGCGTCAGGGCGACTACACCGAGACGGACGGCGTCTTCAATACACCGCTGAAGGACGAGCGCGGCGATGTGTGGACGCTGGGTGTGCGCAAGGAGTTCTCGCAGTATACCGCGCTCGCCGTCCACTATGACTGGACGCGCATGAGCAACGCGATTGCGACCTTGCCGATCTGGGACGATACCACGAGCACATTCGAGAGCACAGCAGTCAATGCGCGTGAGGACAAGAAGTCCTTCAACATCACGTTTGACCACGCCTTTGACAAGCATTTCTCCATGAGTGCGTCCTACTCCCACATGGTCGATAAATGGATGGCAAAGCCGGGCTGGGTGCTCGATCCGAACTGGGGCTATCAGAGCGGCAGTGACATCAATACGCAGATCAACCGTCTGCGCCCGGCGAACCACTATGCGCTCAACCTCTCCTATGAAAAGGGGAAAATCTATACGGGAATGCTGATGAACTGGTACACGGGATGCAGCCGCACCGCGTTCACGGACAATCAATTCCTCGTCCTCGACTGGAACTTCAACTACAGCTTTACCCCCGATCTGACGGGCTACGTCGCAGTGACCAACCTCACGAACGAGGCATACCAGACCTCGTATAATGCGTGGAACGGCATCGGTTCCTCTGCCATGCCCGGCCGCTCTTTGATGGTCGGCGCACGCTACACATTCTAAGAAATGAAAGGACGCAAGACATTTCTGACGTACAGGAATGCCTTGCGTCTCTTTCTGTGGGAGGAAGGATGAAAAATTTTTACGTTCTGCTCCCCGCGCTCGCCCTCCTGTGCGCGGCGTGCAGCCCCATCGTGCACGTGCATGAAAGCGAGCACCGCCCCGCTATGACGGAGCAGGCGGATGCAGCGTATACGCCCGTGACGATTGAGAATATCAATGAGAAGGGCGAGCCGGTTTCAGCAGTCTATGAAAGACCGCCGCAGCGCGTAGTCGCGGTCTGGCAGAACTCGATCGAGACGCTCCTTGCGCTCGGTGTGGGGGATCGGATCGTTGTGGGGATGGGGGTACCGAATGCAAAGTACATCCGCCCGGAGTACCGTGCGGCGTACGAGGCGATCCCCTATACAAGCCTTGAGAACCTCGATGTCGAGACGATTCTCATGATGCAGCCCGACCTCATCGTCGGCTGGTCGTCCACCTTCTCGCCGAAGGTGCTGCGCGGGACGGACTTCTGGGCGGGGCGCGGGGTACATACCTACATCGCCCCGTCCTCTGCGCGTGCGGTGAGGACGAAGACCATCGCGCAGGAGATTGCGGACATCGAGAATATGGGGCGTATCTTCGGCAGGGAGGAACGGGCGGCGGCGCTTGTCGGCGAGATGCAGGATGAGATTGCCTATGTCGCGGGGCGCACCGCCCACATGGAGAAGCGGCCGCGCGCCCTCGTCATCGAGCTGATGGGCAAGGAGATCCGCTCCTACGGAGAGGCGACCCTTGCGGGCGACATGATGCGCGCGCTCGGCGCGGAGCATCTGGCGGCAGACGGGCATAGTCTGAGCATGGAGGAGATCATCGAGCTTGACCCCGATGCCATCTTCCTCGTCGTCATCGAGGACGACTATGGGAATGAGGATGCAATCCTCGCACGGCTCTATGAGAACCCTGCGCTGCGCTCCCTCTCCTGTGTGCAGCAGCACCGCATCTACACCGTGCCGCTCTATGCTGTCTACAGCGCGGGCATCCGCACCTACGACGGCATCACGATCTTTGCCCACGGGCTTTATCCCGAGATTTATGATACGCCGTAATCCCCAGCCTCCCCCGTTTCGACGGGGGAAGCTCATATGACGTAGTTCCGAAGCATTCTCTGTCTCAGACAAGGGAAGCTGATATGACAAGGGAGAATCCTATGCAGCAATTCTTTTCGCGAACAGGCACGGCACTCCTGTGCCTCCTGCTCGTTGCACTTCTCATTGCCGCGCTCTTCTGGGCGCTCTCGATCGGGACGGTCAATCTGCCGCCGGACGTGATCGCTACCGCCATCCTCGACCAGCTGGGCAGCGGCACCCCCATCGACACAGCGGGCAAGGGACCTGTGCATGACATTGTATGGCTTCTGCGCCTGCCACGTCTCCTCCTCGCCGCCATCATCGGCGCGGGGCTTGCGACCTGCGGCGTCATCATGCAGGCAATCGTGAAGAACCCGCTCGCCGATCCGTACATCCTCGGCATCTCTGCGGGTGCGTCCCTCGGCGCGACCTCCGCCGTCCTCCTCGGCATCGGCGCGGCGCTCGGGGAGAACGCCGTCGGCATCTCCGCCTTTCTCGGGGCGTTTGCCGTCTCCATCGGCGTCCTCTTTATTGCGAATCTCGGCGGACGCGCCAGCGCGATGAAGCTGCTGCTCGGCGGCATGGCGCTCAGCGCCGTGTGCAGCGCGTTTTCGAGCTTCATCGTCTATTTTGCAAACGACAAGGAGGGCATTCAGACCATCACCTACTGGATGATGGGCAGTCTGGCGGGGGCGAAATGGGAGCACATGGCGATCATCGGCGGCATCGTTGCGCTCGCCGTCCTCTTCTTCTGGTCGCAAAGCCGCATCCTCAACCTCATGCTGCTCGGCGATGAGTCCGCGATCACGCTCGGCACGGATCTGCATCCCTATCGGCAGGGCTATCTCATTGTCAGCGCGCTTGTTGTGGGCTTCGCCGTCTTTGCCGCAGGCATGATCGGCTTCGTGGGACTCGTCGTGCCCCATGTCGTGCGGATGCTTGTCGGCACGGATCACAAGCGGCTCATTCCCGTCACGGCGCTCACAGGCGCCATCTTCCTCGTTGTTGCCGACGGGCTCTGCCGCGTCATCATCCCGCATACGGAGCTGCCCATCGGCATTCTCATCGCGCTTGTCGGCGCACCCGCATTTATCTATCTCATGGTGAAACGCACCTATGGATTCGGAGGGCAGTGATATGGAAATACTGGCTGAGGCGGTGAAACTCTTCATCGGTGACAAGGAGATTCTGAAGGGGCTGGACTTTCATCTGAGACCGAAGGAATTCCTCGGCATCATCGGGCCGAATGGCAGCGGTAAGAGTATGTTCCTAAAATGCATCTACCGCGTGCAGACACCGTCAGCGGGGAAAATTACGCTGAACGGGCAGAACCTCGACGAGCTCTCCTATCGGGAGTCCGCGCTGCAGCTCTCCGTTGTCGCGCAGCACAATTTCTACAGCTTTGATTTCAGTGTCATGGAGGTCGTCCTCATGGGGCGCTCGCCGTACAAGCGGCTCCTCGATCGCGACAATGCAGGCGACTATGAGATTGCACGGCGGGCACTTGCCACGGTCGGCATGGAGCACTGCGCGGAGCGAAACTTCTCAAGCCTATCGGGCGGGGAGCAGCAGCGCGTGATCCTCGCGCGGGCGCTTACGCAGGAGGCGGAGTGCATGATCCTCGATGAGCCGACGAACCATCTGGACATCAAATATCAGCTGCAGATCATGGACATCGTAAAGGGGCTGGGTCTCACCGTTGCGGCGGCGATTCACGATCTGAACATCGCCGCACTCTACTGTGATCGCCTCATCGCAATCAAACAGGGGCGCGTTGTCGGACTCGGCACACCCGCGCAGCTCCTCACCGAGGAGTTCATCCACGACCTCTATGAGGTTCATTCCAAGGTCGAGCGGGATGACAGCGGACGTATCTACATCAGATATCTGCCGCAGTACGATGTGAAATAAACATAGAAAAAGCCCCCTGCGCGGGGGCTTTCTCTGCCACAAAATTAGGGGCAACCGCTGAGCGGCAGTGCCCTTTTTCTATGCTTATTTTACAATATTTCGCCCATTGCATCAAGCCTCACACGAGGTCGACGCGCAGGACGCCGTCGATCTGGCGCAGGGTGTCTACAATAAATGTGGGCTTCAGATGTTCGCCGTTATACACCTCAAAGTTCAGATAGACGCGCCGCTCGCCGTCCGTCTCCGCCTCGTCCTCGTCGGTCTTGACCTTGACGCCGCGCGCACGCAGGTGCAGATCCTCGATGCAGGCGCTGATGCGCATGATCTGCCCGGGGCGGTCGACGGTGTGGATGGAGAGCGAGAGCATGTGGTCGTGGTCGACCCACGCATCGAGGCGCGAGAGGTTGCCGAGGATCAGGAAGACGATCGCCGTGGTGACGCCCGCGCTGAGGTAGAAGCCCGCACCGACGGCGAGTCCGACACCCGCGACGACCCAGAGCGTTGCCGCCGTCGTGAGCCCCGTGACAGTCAGCCCCTCCTTCATGATCGCACCAGCGCCGAGGAAGCCGATGCCGCTAACGACCTGCGCTGCCAGCCGCGCGGGGTCGGCATTCGTCTTCCCCTCGACGTTGTCGTAGAGCGCCTGAGACATGAGCATGATGAGGCAGGAGCCGAGCGCGACGAGCATGTTCGTTCGCAGCCC
The DNA here is from genome assembly GCF_001683335.1 of Selenomonas sp. oral taxon 126. GTDB lineage: Bacteria > Bacillota > Negativicutes > Selenomonadales > Selenomonadaceae > Centipeda. The sequence continues at coordinate 833,672 of NZ_CP016201.1, read as the reverse complement.
CGCAGATTTATGCCGCATCTGCCGCTCGTATCCAATGATGCCGCCCATCGCGCAGGCGAGGACAAGCCGCAGACAGATTTCCCATTCTTGCATTGGTAAAAAATTCCTTCCAAAAACATATAACGAAACGATGCCATCGTTTCCCACATTATCCACAGGTGTGGAGAACTCTGTGGATAAAATTGTTCAAAAGTCCAAAAACGCCTTTATCCACATAGTTTTGCACAGTGTGCATAATTTTAGCGAACGATTTTCCAATTTCTGTGGATAATGTGGATAAAGTAGTGGATAACCCCATATCTTGCATGAAATTTAGCTGAAAATCTATATTTGGTAGTTGAAAGAACCCCTTTTATCCACAGTTCTGTGGACATCCGGGGAGGATTCATCCCCATCTTATTCCCACAGTTATGCACAGTATTCCCGAGATCGGACTTCGCTTTATGCGTCCACACCGGTGTGCTCTGCCGCACTCCATTTATTGTAGGGATGTGCGATCAGCGCTGCGTTGTAGTAGCGGGGCAGCCCCGTGACCTCCGCGCCCGCCCATGTGGGCAGGACGAAGGTCTCTGCCTCGGAGGAAAGCTCGATCTCGGCGACAATGAGTCCCGCATTCGCCCCGTGGAACACATCGACCTCCCAGACGTGACCCGCGACCGTCTCGCGATAGCGCGTCTTCTCCACAAGCGGCTCTTCGCAGAGTGCGAGCAGCTCCTCGGCGTCTGCGGCGGGGATCTCATACTCGTATTCGAGCCGCGCTGCACCGTGTGTCTCGCCCTTGATCGTGAGGTATCCCTGCATACCTGAGCGTCGGATTCGTACGGTTCGCTTCGGATCACGCGAGAGATAACCCTGTGCCATTTCGATACCGATGCCCGTCGGACGGAAACCTTCTTTTACCTTGAATTTTCGTTCGATTTCAACACCCATAAAGCCGCGTCCTTTCTGGATTTGATAGAAGAATACCTTGCATATTCCGCGCGTTTGCTATATATTATGTGATACTGAACGGATATATTGTATCAGCGTGCGTGCGCGAACGCAAGGCGGCGCCGCTGAATACACATCCGCGCAGCAGGGGGAAAGAATTGCCTGTTGCCGCGCCTATGCGGCAGGTGTTTCCATAAGGGCGGAAAGGATCGATCCCGTTTTGACAACATTACCACCCAAAAGACGCACAGAGAAGAAACGCGTCTGGCCGTATGTCCTGCTCGGCACGGTTCTCATCTTCGTCCTCGCCGCTGTCGCGGGCGCATTCTTTGCGCAGAGCAGCCTGCTCGACCGCGCGAAGGGCGAGCACAAGGAGGAACTGCTCGTCGCAAAGGACAAGGCGACGATCATGATTATGGGCGTGGACGAGCGCAGTGACGACGTGGGGCGCAGCGATACGCTCATGGTCGCGACCATCGACCCTGTAAAGAATGAAGCCTCGCTCCTCTCCATCCCGCGCGACACGCGCGTCGCCATCCCTAGGAACGGCTATGACAAGATCAACGCCGCGTACGCCTACGGGGGCGAGCAGCTCACGCAGCGCACCGTGGAGGATTTTCTCGGCATCCGCATCGACCACTATGTGATCGTCAACATCCACGCCTTTCAGAAGATCGTGGATGCCATCGGCGGCATCGACATCGATGTTGAAAAGCGCATGTACTATGAGGATCCGTGGGACGACGACGGCGGACTCATCATCGACCTGCGCCCCGGCATGCAGCACATGGACGGCAAGACCGCCGTCACCTACGTGCGCTACCGCGATGAGGAGGGGGATATCGGGCGCGTGCGCCGCCAGCAGAAATTCATGCGCGCGTGCGTCGACGCCGTCACCACGCCCGCAATCCTGCCGCGCCTGCCCGGGATCATCTCCAGCGTCATCGACAGCGTAAAGACCGACCTCAGCGTCCGCCAGATGCTCGAGTTCATCGGCACGCTCAAGGAGTCGCAGGCGAAGGGGCTGCGCACCGACATGGTGCCCGGGCGCCCGCTCTACATCGACGAGGTCAGCTACTGGATCCCCGACATGGCGCAGCTGCGGCGCAGCATGGCGAGCACCCTCGGCGTCACACTCACGAGCAGTGACCGCAGCCGCATGGAGCGCGCCGTGCGTGAGTACGAGGACTCCATCCCTGCAGATGCCGTCGAGCTGCCCGCAGGAGATACCTCCGTCGGACGCGCGGTCAGCGCGGACGAAGCCCTCGATACGCGTAGCCGCAAAAAGTCCTCCGACAAGGACGATATCGACACGAAGGACACGCGCAGGAACACCGACGAGCGCACGCGTACGAATACGGGCGATGCGGATGATGAGCGCACCACGCGCCCCGGTCGCACGGAGGGAACCACCAGCTCCTCCGACACGCGCCACGCGAGCTCGCGCCGCGCCGCAGATGACGGCCCCGTCGAGCAGCCAACCCGGCGCACCACGCGCTCAGACAGCGACGATGCGCCTGTGCGCAGCAACGTCGACACGGGCAAGCAGGAGTAGGCGGCTCATATGTCGTACCCCCAAGCCTCCCCCGTTGCTGACCTGTCCAAGAAGCAAGTCCGAAAGGACGCAGCTGATTGGGCAACAGGTCGTATGCGAAAACGCCCCAAGAACACAAGCGTTAGCGAAGTGTGATTGGATGACGTTGACCGCCACGGGGGAGGGGGCTGTGCGCGGAACGTGTAGACCATGCGAAGCATGGTGGTAGGGGCGCTTTGGACGGCATAGGTTCTCTCACGTGTGAGTGCTGCACGAACACCCCCATTTTATCAACAGTTCCCTAGGAGAGCAAACGGGAGATTTCCCGCAGAAAGGAAGATGCATCATGGCAAGCAAATTTGACGCAGAGGCACTGGAACTCCACGAGCGCCATCACGGCAAACTCGCAATCACCCCGACCGTCCCCATCGCCACGCGCGACGACCTCAGCCGCGCCTACACCCCGGGCGTCGCGGCGCCGTGTCTGGCGATCAAGGACAACCCCGACAAGATCTACGACTACACCACCAAGGGCAACATGGTCGCCGTCGTCACCAACGGCACCGCCGTCCTCGGCCTCGGCAACATCGGCGCGGGCGCAGGCCTGCCGGTCATGGAGGGCAAATCCATCCTCTTCAAGGGCTTTGCGGGCGTCGACTCCGTCCCCGTCTGCGTGAACAGCCAGAAGGTCGAGGACGTCGTCAAGGTCTGCCAGCTCATCGCCCCCACCTACGGTGGCATCAACCTCGAGGACATCAAGGCGCCCCAGTGCTTTGACATCGAGAACGAGCTCAAGAAGACCCTCGACATCCCCGTCTTCCACGACGACCAGCACGGCACCGCCATCGTCGTCGTCTCCGCGCTTCTCAACGCGTACAAGTACCTCGAAAAGGATCTGCGCACAGCGAAGATCGTCATCAACGGTGCGGGCGCAGCGGGACAGGCGATCGCGCGCCTCCTCTTCTCCTACGGCATCAAGACCGTTGTCCTCTGCGACACGACGGGGGCCGTCTACGAGGGGCGCAAGGAGAACATGAACCCGTACAAGGACAGCCTCGCAAAGGTCTCCAACCGCCAGAAGGAAAAGGGCAACCTCGCGCAGATCGTGAGGGGCAAGGACATCTTCATCGGCGTCTCCGCGCCGGGCAGCCTCACGCCCGAGATGATCAAGAGCATGAGCCCGGATCCCGTCATCATGGCAATGGCGAACCCCGTCCCCGAGATCCTGCCCGACGAGGCAAAGGCGGCGGGCGCGCGCATCGTCTGCACGGGTCGCTCCGACTTCCCGAACCAGGTCAACAACCTCCTCGCCTTCCCGGGCATCTTCCGCGGCGCACTTGACGTGCGTGCCAAGGAGATCAATGATAAGATGAAGATCGCCGCCGCAGACGCGATCGCCTCCCTCATCTCCGAGAGCGAGCTCAACGAGACCAACATCATCGCAAGCCCGCTCGACCCGCGCGTTGCGCCCACCGTCGCCGCCGCCGTCGCAAAGGCAGCGCTCGACACCGGCGTCGCACGCCGCACGGACATCACCCCCGAGGACGTCGCCGCCCATACGCGCGAACTGCTCGGTCATACGGTCGGCTGATGAGATAAGCACAAACGAAAACGCCGCCGAAGGACGAACATCCTTCGGCGGTTTTTTTGTGCGATAGACCAAGCAGCTTGATTGTACCAAAACCTATAAATAAAAGGCATTATCTCATTCGTTATTATACGGGCGCGGACGGCGCGAACGGCGCGAACCCGGGTGCCGAAAATGTGGACGTTTACGGCACCCTCGGCGTGCTTCCTTTATATACCGTTCATTCCTGAGAGGCGTTCGACCTCTTCCATTGGCAGCTGTGTTGCTTCGGCAATCTGGGAAAGCGTGAGTTTTCCCAAAGCGAGCAATGCTGCCGCCGTCCGACGGGCAGACTCCATACGTCCCTCAAGAAGTCCTGCCTCCCGTCCTTCAAGACGCCCCTCGGCACGCCCCTCGAGGCGTCCTTCCATACGCCCCTCTTCCATTTTCCTCTCTCCAAATTTCTCCATCAGTTCGCACATGGTATTCACTCCCTCTGCTTCTGCCTTAAAGTAATCGGCACGCTCAGCAAGCTCTTTATAATTCATCTGTTCCGGACGCTCGCAGAAGAAATCCTGCATGAGCCGCCCAAGCGGCGTGTCGTCGCGGTTTGCCCCGTTGACGTAGAGGATATGCGCACCGTCGTTAAACGGTCGCTGCAGCTCCTCTATGATGCGCTCCACATGATACAGCGGACAGCCTGCCCCATAGATGTCATTCTCTGTGATGAAGATGACCCACGTCTCGGGCAGATCAGAGAATTCTGCGCTTTTGGCAAGCTCCCGCGCATCCATCATGCTGCTGTTGTAACGTGCCTGACGCGGCGCTGCGCCTTTGTTTGCACGCTGCACCTCACAGTCGTAGAGCTTCCCCTCACTGTCCTCTGCCAGCACATCAAAGCGGACGCCGCGCCCGTAGAGATTGTCCGCACTCTGCTGCGTGACAACGTGTTTGACAACGAGGTCGTCCCGTCCGAAGAAGATGCGCAGCAGGAGCTGCATGCCCTCGATATAATTGTCAAAGCATACGTTGAAAAAGGTATCGTCGATCAGACGGAACTTCTGAATCAGTGCATTGTATTCCGCAGGAACGTCTTTCTTGAGCATTCTCACAGAGTTGTACCCTCCTCATACCGTTCTACTATCATAGTATGCACTGCAGCGCACATTGTCAAGGTTGAAATTTTGGCGAGGAAGGTAAGAAAAGGAGCTGCCCTCGGAGTGCTCCTATCGGCTCGCAAGCTCGCCACTTCTACGCGTTCCGCGCACAGGCCCCGCCCTGACGGGGGAGGCAGGGGGAACGGGGAGGCTTGGGTCTATGAGGATGAAAAAATCTGCACCAATCTGACGGACTTCATTTTGTCAGGGATTCCTTTATTGCGTATGATCTCTGAGATACGCCTTTGCTGACCTTTGACATACCTCAAAATAGCACGCCAGACGCTCCTCCAAGACCGCCGTGTCCTTCTCACCGGACGAATGCCCCGGATTCTCGTACAGCGTTGTTGCCCAGTCCTGCTTCGCGCGCAGATAGAACGTCATAATCGGAACCGCCTGCCTACGATCCTCTGTACCCTCCGGCAAATTGTAGAACGTCACCCTGCGCCCATGTGCCTCGGTGAGCAGCGTGTCGTCGCCCTGTGGACGGTAGAGCGAATGCAGCTCCCGACACACACGCACCACATCCGCCCCGTGTGCCTCATGGAGGAAGATGATATCCCCCTTTCCAAAGAGCGCGTCCCCCTGCATGGGATCTGTCAGCAAACACGCCCGCAGTGCCTCTGCCTCCTCCGGAGAAGCCGCCGTGAGATGATATGCCGACGTGATGGCACACACCTTGGGATAGAGATGGGCGAAATACGCCTCCGCATACGCCGCAGCGGCGTCCGTATCGCGATAAAGGAATGGATAGGGGAAATGGGCGCGCCGAATCTCCGCCGTGCAGGTGAAGTAAATTCCATTTCCTTCGTCATAGAGCGCATAGACATTCTTCTGAAACGGCTTCTCCCGCTCGACCTGCACCGACTCCGGCACAACATGTGTCCCATAGGCATGAAACGTATCATTGACGCGCGCGGCAACCTCATCTGCCGTAGCAGGATCACTGTTTTCCGTCACCCAAAAATCACAACCCCAAAGCACGGAACACAGCAGAACGAGCACCGAAAGACAGACCCATCGCTTCATATCAGTACAACTCACATTCTACCCGCAGTGCGTACGAACCGCTCCCGGATCTCCGTGTATGCAGCCTCCACGTCACGGACGTAGAGCGGCGCGTCGGTCAGCGGTGCGCGTCCCAGTATGGAACGCAGATTCATCCGCAGAGCGCACAGCGTTTCGGATGAGGAGGCGAGTGTTCGTGCGATCTGCACATAGTCTGCGGGATCTTTTGCGACGAGTTCGGGCAGATTCGCATTGATGAGCAGGCTCTCACCGAATCGTGCGCCGTGGCTCGCCCCGCGCATGGTCACGACGGGCACGCCCATCGCGAGCGCCTCGCAGGTGGTGATACCGCCCGTGTAGGGGAAGGTGTCGAGGGCGATGTCCATATCCGCATACTCCGCGCGATGATTTGGGCCGAAGCCGCGCATCTCCACGCGCTCCACGGGAATCCCACAGCGCGCGAATCGCTCCGCTACGATCTCCCGCCCCTCGGCACTGCCGAATAGCTTGCTCTTGAGGAGGAGACGTGAGCGCGGCACTCGTTCGAGCAGCGTGCCCCAGAGGCGCAGCACCTCATCCGTCACCTTGCTGAAATTGTTGAAGCTGCCGAATGTCACATATCCGCGTCGCTCCATCGGCGGCGGGGTGAGGGAGGGCAGATCCTCGGGCAGCATATAGCAGAAGTGGCTGTGCGGCAGGCGGATCATTTCCTCGGTAAAGGCGGGATCTGTCGTCCCGATGGGATCGACGTGCGCATCCGAGAGCATATAGTCCACAGTGGCCAGCCCCGTCGTATTGAAGTAGCCGATGCCCGTCACCTGCACGGGCGCAGGACGGTGGGCGAGCACGGGCAGCACGTTGTCCTCGGTATGCCCCGCGAGATCCACGAGGATGTCAATCTCATCGCCGTAGACGAGTGCCGCCGCCTCCGCTGCATCCATCCCGCAGATGTTGCGCCACACGTCCACCGCCGCGTGGAATTCCTGTGAAAGCGCATCTTCTGCGCCGTTCATGTAGCAGTATACGGCGCATCTCGTGCGGTCATAGGCAGTGAGGAGAGGACGCACGAGCGTCCCGACGGGATGTGTGCGCAGATCGGGCGAGATGTAGCCGATGCGCAGACGCGCATGCCCGCGCCGCGCGTCCGCAGGAGTCGAGAGCGGGCGAACATCCGCATAGAGTGCGCCGTAGCCGCGTGCAAGCTCTGCATACGCGGCACGTTGCCCTGCGGGCAGATAGTTCGAGGCAAAGAGAGCGTTGCTGTACTCCGTCGCCTTTTTCTCGCGCGTCGTCTCAAGGCGGCTCGACGCGAGAAATGCCTCCACCGCCGCCGCGCTCTCACCCGTCAGCGTCAGTGCCGCCCCGAGGAGACTGTACGCACTCGCGAGGAATACCCTGTGATAGTCGGGTCTGTCTCCTGCGGCGATCCGCTCCTCAAGCATCGCAACGAATGCGCGCAGATGCACAATCTGTGTGCGGATCTTCCCCTCCGCGCGGTCGATGTAGATCTCCTGCCGTGCCGCCCCCGCATGATCGGGACACACCGCGCGGATGCGTGCAATCTCTGCACGCGCCTCATCATATGCGCCGCAGCCCGTCAGCGCCGCCGCGCGGATATAGCGCATCTCCGCGTCCTCGGGCAATATGGTGAGCGATTCCTGCGCAACCTCCGCCGCGCGCGCGTACTCCCTTGCCTCGTAGAGCGCGTTTGCACGCAGCAGACGCGCCCGCCGCAGCTCCTTCACATCCTCCACAGCGCCCCTCCTATCTACACATAACTTTATTGTTATTCGACGACGGCACCGCGAATTCCTTTTCCACTTTTGCGTCTGCGGAGCTATGAGACAGCGCCGCTGCGTGTTGTGCATCGTCCTTTCCGAATGATATAATGTCTCTAAAAGATCCATTCAAACGGAAAAGGGGGAACATTCATGGCAGGCAATCGAATCTCGACAGGGCGGCGCAGGAAAAGAGCGGCGCTGCTGGCGCTTTCCCTGTGCCTCGTCGGCACGGGCACAGTCTCTGCGGAGAACGATATAGCGCACAAGACGGGAGATTCCGTCACAACGTTCAATGACATCGGGAGAGATTCATCGGCGTATGGTGACGATATGCCGCAGTCCCGCCCTGTGCGCACGATCGAAAGTCATACCGACGGTGCCGGCATCGGCTGTTACCTGACCAACGACGAGAGGGAATACTGGCGCGACAATGTCACGGTCGATGTCTCCGGCTCCGGCGGCGGCAGTCTGCACAGGAACGTCACGGGCATCTATCTGCTCGACGGCGCACAACTCACGATCGGCGGCGATCTGACACTGCGGCTTGCCAACAGCGCGCCCGCGACCTGCGGCGCGACTCCGGGCGCCGATGTTGCCCACTACTACATGAGCGGCATCTATGCGGGCTATGGTGGACAGATACGCGGCAGAACGCATGGGGACACGAGATTTACCCTCGGCGGCACGCTCGATATGGATGTTGTCGGCGTCGGTCTGCAGGCGAACAAGGACGGCTATATCACGGTCGGCGGCGGCAGGATCGTGACGCATGCGCTCGGCACCGATACCTACGCGCTGCTCGCCGAGGAGGGCTCCGTCTTCATGAACACAGGTGCGGATGGACGCGAGCGCGGCACGGAGACCGTGAACATCCACGGCAACCTCGGCGTCCTCCACAAGAACTACGGGATCGACCCGAATCCTGATCGGCACGGCTCCTTTATCTCCCTCGCGCTCCCAACGGCGGACTCCGTGCTCACGGGTGCGATCCTGAACGAGTTCGAGGAAAGCGGGGGGAACCCCCACAACTCCGGCGTCGATCTCTATCTCTCGCACAACGCGCGCTGGTACAATCGCTGGATCGGCGCGCCGCGCGAAAGAACCGTATTGGAACGACCGAATGCGGACGCCTATCTCTATCGGGGGAGCAAACTGCGCACCCTCTGCGGCGGAGGATCGGAGGAGGAGCAGGGGAACATCTTTCAGCAGGAAGCGTCCCCCATTCTGGTGGACAGCTGCAGCGGCTTTACGCGCGTCGTCTACACGCGCGCAGAGGACGGCAGCATCAGAGGCGGCGACTTTATCGTGCGGCACGCCGCACCCGGCTCCCATATCACCATGCGCCTAGCGGCGGGGGCTGCCGTGACAGATGAGGCACATACGACGATGCGCGAGGCTCTGCGCGCCCTTGCGGCCAAACTCCGCTATCAGGGCTATGCCGCAGGCGAACGCAGCCTCAGCGCGCGCGTGGAGCTCGCTGCAGACAGCTCCGCTCCCGCGATTCTGCGCGGCGAGATATGGTTTAGGGAAGCACTGATAAATTCAGCACCATCATCTTAGCGCATCTTTTTTGCCCGCACTTCGTCGGCAATTCCTCCACATAGCCCTTGCTATGCGTCCGGTTTGCCTCCTTGTTCGGACGAAAAAATCTACGCCAATCTGACGGACTTCATTTTATCAGTGATTCCCTAGGAATCGCTGAAGCGCGCCCAACCGCGTAAAACATAGACTTTTCGCCGCGAAAATGCTATAATCATCGTGGATTATTGGGTTCTATGATGAATGTTACAAACGAGGCATACCACAGCAGTGCGATGCTCCAAAGCAAACCCTAGTGGAGCAAGCACGCCTGTGACAAGCCGTAACGTTTGACAAAGATCCGATTATTGTGGAACGAACACGAAGAGGTGACATTTTGGATCTGGATTTTGGACAGGGGCGCATCGTCCCGGTCAACCTCGAACACGAGATGAAGAACTCCTACATCGACTACGCGATGAGCGTCATCGTGGCGCGCGCGCTGCCGGATGTGCGCGACGGCCTGAAGCCCGTACACCGCCGCATCCTCTACGCAATGCAGGGCTCGGGCATGACGAGCTCGAAGCCCTACAAAAAGTCCGCGCGTATCGTCGGTGAAGTGCTCGGTAAATATCACCCGCACGGCGACACCTCCGTCTACGACGCGATCGTCCGCATGGCGCAGGACTTCTCCATGCGCTATATGCTCGCGGACGGGCACGGTAACTTCGGCTCGGTCGACGGCGACTCGGCAGCGGCGATGCGCTACACCGAGGTGCGCATGTCGAAGATCGCCGAGCTCATGCTGCGCGACATTGATAAAGAAACGGTGGACTTCACGGACAACTACGACGGCTCAGAGAAGGAACCGACCGTCCTGCCCGCGAAATTCCCGCAGCTCCTCGTCAACGGCACGGCGGGCATCGCCGTCGGCATGGCGACGAACATCCCGCCGCACAATATGGTCGAGGTCATCAACGGCACCCTCCTGCTCATTGACAACCCCGAGACCACCATCGAGGAACTCATGGGCGTTATCAAAGGCCCGGACTTCCCGACGGCGGGTCTCATCCTCGGCACGGAGGAGATCCGCAAGGCGTACATGACGGGACGCGGCGTCGTCAAGATGCGTGCGCGCGCCCACATCGAGACCATGAGCAGCGGGAAGCCGCGCATCATCGTCACGGAGCTGCCATATCAGGTCAACAAGGCACGTCTCATCGAGAAGATCGCCGAGCTCGTCCGCGACAAGCAGATCGACGGCGTCACCGATCTGCGCGACGAGTCCGACCGCAGCGGTATGCGCATCGTCATCGAGCTGCGCCGCGACAGCGCGCCGAACGTCATCCTCAACCAGCTTTACAAGCACACGCAGCTGCAGGACAGCTTCGGCATCATCATGCTCGCCCTCGTGGACGGGCAGCCCGTCATCATGAACATCAAGCAGATGCTCGGGCACTACATCAGCCATCAGGAGAACGTCATCACGCGGCGCACGCAGTACGAGCTCGCAAAGGCAGAGGCGCGCGCCCATATCCTCGAAGGACTCACCATTGCACTCGACCATCTGGACGCTGTCATTACAACGATACGCGAAAGCCGTACGGCGGACATCGCACGCACAGCCCTGATGGATGGGTTCAAACTCAGTGAGAAACAGGCACAGGCAATCCTCGATCTGCGGCTCCAGCGCCTCACGGGTCTCGAGCGCGAGAAGATCGAGGAGGAATATCAGGAAGTTCTGAAGATGATTGAGGAGCTCAAGGGCATCCTCGCCGACCGCATGAAAGTCCTCGCCATCATCAAAAACGAGCTCATCGAGGTGCGCGACAAATACGGCGACGAGCGCCGCACGGAGATCACATTTGACGCGAGCGAGATGGACATCAAGGATCTCATCGCCGAGGAGGACGTCGTCGTCACCCTCACGCTGAACAACTACATCAAGCGCATTCCGCTCGACACCTATCGCCGCCAGCGGCGCGGGGGCGTCGGGGTCAAGGGCATGGGGACGAAGGAGACCGACATCGTCAGCGACCTCCTCATCACGACAACGCATCACGACATCCTCTTCTTTACGAACCGCGGGCGCGCCTTTGTGCTGAAGGCATACGAAATCCCCGAGAGCGGGCGGCAGGCGAAGGGCACTGCCATCGTCAACCTCCTCGCTGTCGAGAGTGACGAGCGCATCACCGCCGTCATCCAAGTGCGCGAGATGCGCCCCGACCGCTTCCTTTTCCTCGGGACGAAGCGCGGCGTGGTGAAAAAGACCCCGCTCTCGGAGTTTGCCAACATCCGCAAGAATGGTCTGCGTGCCGTCAACCTCGACGAGGACGACGAGCTCATCGGCGTCAAGTTCACGGACGGCGAGAACCGCATCATGCTCGGCACGCGCGGCGGCAAGGCGATCTGCTTCCCCGAGGACGGCGTGCGCTCCATGGGGCGCATTGCACGCGGCGTGCGCGGCATCAGCCTCAGCGACGGCGATGAAGTTGTCGCGATGGATATCCTCAAGAGCGACTCCGAGGTGCTCACCGTCACCGAGGGCGGCTACGGCAAGCGCACGACCGCCGAGGAGTACCGCACGCAGACGCGCGGCGGCAAGGGGCTCATCAACATGAAGGTCACGGACAAGACCGGCCCCGTCGTCGGCATCCGCGTCGTGCGCGAGAATCAGGAGCTCATGCTCATCACGACGGACGGCATTGTCATCCGCACGACGGTGGATGAAATCTCTCTGATCAGCCGCAACACGCAGGGCGTCAAGCTCATGACCCTCGGCGAGAGTGACCGCGTCGCCTCGATGGCGACCATGAACCGCATCGTGGATGCGGGGAGCGAGTGAGAACAGGATGGACATCAAATTGTACGATAAGGTAAGGCTCAAAAGCGGCGAGACCGCCAGCATCGTAGAGATCTATGAGGACGGTATCGCCTATGAAGCCGACATTGATCGTCCGGATGGCAGCATTGATACGGATACGATACGGCAGGAGGACATTGCCGCCATCGTGACCGAAAATGCGGCATGACCTGCACACAAAAACGCTTCGCTTCTCAGTATGAGAGACGGAGCGTTTTCCTAGCGACAAAGAGACTCTTCCCGCGATTCTTGCGGCTCTCCCACGCCTGTGCTATACTGTAGGGGAAATCCCCCATCGGCAGAAAGGAGGCATCCCATGAGTCTTGCCGTTCATCTGAGTCCGCGCGATGCGAGGCTCTTTCGCAGGCACGCCGCCCGTAGCGGCATGACCCTCTCAGCGTTTGCCGCTGTGGCAATGCGCGAGCGCATGGAGGACGAACTCGACCGTCAGGCATACGAAGAGGCAATGGAGGAGCTGCGCAAGAATCCTGTTACCTATACCCATGCCGAAGTTGCAAAAATGCTTGGCATCGAGGACGATGATGTATAGGGTTGAGTACAGTCCACAGGCGATCAAGCAACTTCGGAAGTTGGATCCATTTGTCATGCGCACAATCTACGCATGGATTGGCAAGAATCTCGAAGGCTGCACCAATCTGATGGTCTATTTTATCAGCGATTCCTACAGCTTCATCTGCCGCACGGCTTCGGTCGTGCGGATTTTCTTTTCCATCGCGCTCAGCGGGAGGATCTTCAGTACCTCGGTGTAGACGAGGTCGACGAGGAAGAACTGCGCCATCTTCGAGGCGATGGAGCCGGTCTCGAGCGGAGTCTCCTCCGCGACGTAGGTGAGGCTCACGTCAGAGACTCTGTGCAGGCGCGAGGGATGATTCTCCGTGAGGGAGATGATCTTGAGACCGCGCGCACGTGCGATATCGACGGTCTCAAGGATCTCCGCCGTCTCACCCGAGTGCGAGATGGCAAAGATGACGTCGCGCGGCTCCATGATGGCGGCAATCATGCGCATTGTGTGATTGTCGCGCGGGGCGATGCAGTTCATGCCGATCCGCAGGAATTTGAAATAGGAGTCCTGCGCGATGATGCCGGAGTAGCCCAGGCCGATGAAGGCGATGCGCTGCGCTCCAATGAGGAGCCGCGCACAGGCATCGATGCTCTCGTCGCAGATGATGTCCTGGGTCTTCTCGAGGGCAATCATGTTCGCGGAGAGGAGCTTGCGCGCAGTCTCGCGCGCACTCTCGTTGCTTAGAATGTTGCCGCGGTCGAGGTAACGCCCGATCTCTGCGCCCTCCTCGGCGAGTGCCGCCTTGAAGTCGGCAAGGCTCGCAAAGCCCATTTTCCGCACGAATCGCGTGCAGGTTGCCTCTGCCGTGTCACACGCCTGTGCGATCTCGCGGATGGTCATGCGCGGGATGTCCGTGAGGCGCGCGCGGATGAAACCAATGATTTTGCGATCGCTTTTGGAGACATGGAACGGCGGGTTGTCGAGCCGACTGAGAATTTTCATACATTCACCTTCTTCGGAGTATTATAGCTGATTTTGGGAGAAAATGGAAAGGGAGATTGCAAATAAAAACGCCGTCCGTGTGGGCGGCGTTTTTATTTGCATCAGCCGTGTTCCTGCAAGAAGTGGCAGAGCGCACCGAGCATGCCGGCATCGTTTCCCGTTGCAGCAAAGGCGATCGCAGTCGCCTCACAGATGTGCGGCGGCAGACGATCTCGGAGCGCCGCCTCGAGCGGCGGGCGCAGCGCCGACTCCTGTGCCATGATGCCGCCGCCGAGGACAATGCACGCGGGATTTACGACCACGACGACGTTCGTGATGGCATCCGCAAGCGCTGTGACGAGTGCCGCAATCTCCTCCTCGGCGGCAGGATCGCCCTTGGCGAGGAGGTCGAAGACGGCATGCCCGTCGATGCTGCCGGAAGGAAGTCCCTTCGTGCGGCAGACGGAGCTGACGAGATGGGTCGCGGAGCAGCGTTCATGCAGGCGCCCCCCGGGGATGCGCATATAGGCAATCTCGCCCGCGCTCATGGAGGCACCGTGTACGATGTGCCCGTCCAGAATCAGAGCACCCCCGATGCTCGTGCCGACAGTCATGGCAAAGAGGGAGGCGCAGCCCCGTCCTGCGCCCTTCCACATCTCGCCGAGCGCAGCGCAGTTGACATCGTTCTCGACGGAGGCGGGCAGGGCAAATGCATCGCGCATGAGCGCCTTCCAGTTCGTGCCTGTGTAGTTCGGGATGGCGTCCTCAAGGGAGTAGATGATGCAGCCCGCCTGTGGGTCGACCATGCCTGCGGTGGAGATGGCGACACCCTGCACTGCATGGGTCTGCTGTGCCTCACGGACGATGGCGGAGACCTTCTCTACAATGCCCACGCCGCCGTATTCCTTCGCCTCGGTGGGGACGGAGCCGTGCGTGAGGAATGTGCCCCCGGCATTTGCAACGCCGTATTTGATGGCGGTGCCGCCGATGTCGATGCAGATAACCATGGATTCCCCTCCGTTCATATATAGGATGGATAGAAATGAGGGCAAGTCTCACGCGAAGCTTTGAGACATTGCCCTTCATCTCCTAGATTGTTTTCTCCCTATTCGGACTTGACCTTGAAAATCCCTTTTTTGAGCGGTGCCGCCTCGTCTACCTTGACACCGGAGCGGTGGACATCCTCGGGGAAGCAGATGAGGAAGTCGCCGGGACGCATGATGGTCGAGGACGTGACTGCGCCGTCTGCGGGCACGTAGTCCTTGTCCTCCTCGTAGGGATGCGTCTGCATCCGCTCGATCAGGCTCACGTCGATGCGCTCCGTGCCCTCGGCGAGGACGTGGATGTCGATGTAGGCGCGGTGCGCCTCCCAGATCTTCTCACTGCGCTCACCCGTTGTATAGTGTGCGATGTTGACGTAGAGATCGTCGCCCGCGATCTCGTTGCGCCCCGCGGGCAGCGCCGCGAGGTCGTGCGTCCGCGCAAAGGCGAGTGCCTGCTTTATACGCGCGGGGAGAAATGCATAGGTCTTTTCGTGGTGGATGCTGCCGTAGATCATAGGAACCTCCTGTCAATTTGTCCTGCGTCTTATTCCTACAATATTCGACAAGACGGTTGAAATCTCCTATCTCCTCGCGCTACCGACCGTCGTGCCCGCAGGGGGGCGAGTCGAACGCTTTCCTCCGCTTGCTTCACTAGGGTTTGCTTTGGAGTACCACACTTTTTTCTCATACATACTCTAGGCAATCGCGTCGGTGAAGCGGCGCGCAATGAGCTGCGGGCGCGTGATGGCGGAGCCGACGATCGCGCCGAAGACGCCCGTCTGCATCGCCTCGGTCAGTTCCTCGGGCGTATTGATGCGACCCTCGGCAAAGACGGGGATGGCTGCGTCGCGGGCGAGGCGCCGCATCAGCTCGTAGTCCGGTTCCGCGATCTGCGGGCTGTAGGGGGTATATCCGGACATCGTGGTCGAGATGGCATCTGCGCCGAGTTCCGCCGCTGCCATTCCCTCCTCATAGGTCGAGATGTCG
This sequence comes from Selenomonas sp. oral taxon 126, assembly GCF_001683335.1. Taxonomy (GTDB): domain Bacteria; phylum Bacillota; class Negativicutes; order Selenomonadales; family Selenomonadaceae; genus Centipeda. Next base: position 817,780 of record NZ_CP016201.1, on the reverse strand, counting down.
GCGAGAATAAGGCGATGCGCCGCGTGGATGCGTGCGACGAGATCACGCACGTCCGTCTGCTGCGGGCGCTCGCGTGCCGTCATGTCGAGTGCGATCATCTCACAGCCCGTGCCGATGAGTGCATCAACCTCGCGCATGGTCGGCGTAATAAAGATGGGGGAGTCCGCATAGTTCTGCTTGATAAGACCGATCACGGGCAGCTGCGCCTCGGCGCGGATCTCCTCAATGTCCGCAACGCTCTGTGCGCGGATCGCGACCGCGCCGCCCTCCCTTGCCGCACGCGCCATGCGTCCCATGATGAATGGGCTGTGCAGCGGCTCATCGGGCAGTGCCTGACAGGAAATGATGAGTTTTCCCTTCACTTGATCAAAGAAATTCATCCAAAATCCTCCAATTTATTTTTATTTATAATAATTTATTACATATTATTCTATATTGTTTTTAAAAAGAAAAATACGAAAATATTTTCAGCCATAGGAGATATATTTCCGTATTTTTCACAATCATATTCGTCAGAGGTTCAACTGTTCCTCAACTTCATTTTTAATTACAGTTACCTGCGGTCCATAGATGACCTGGACACCATTCCCGCTCGCGAGCAATCCCCGGCTGCCGGATTCCTTGAGCAGACGCTCGCTGACCTTGCCGGCATCCTTTACCGTCACACGAAGGCGCGTTGCACAGCAGTCAAGTTCCTCAATATTATCCCTGCCGCCGAGTCCCTCGATCACGAGATCGGCACGATAATGATCCGACGCGCTCTCCGCAGCGACGGGTGCTTCCTGCGGCTCCGTCTCATCCTCACGTCCGAGTGTTTTGAAATCAAACTTCAGAATGAGATACTTAAAGGAGAAGTAGTAGAGGAAGAACCAGGGGATACCGACCATCGGGATGTAGAGCCAGTTCGTCTTTGCATCGCCCTGCAGCACACCGAACAGTATGAGATCGATACAGCCGCCCGAGAACGTCTGCCCGACCGTAATCTGCAGGATATGCGCAATCATAAAGGCGCAGCCGTCAAAGAACGCATGCAGCACATAGAGTGCCGGTGCAACGAAGAGGAAGGAGAACTCGATCGGCTCCGTGATGCCGGTCATAAAGGAGGTCAGTGCCGCAGAGAAGAGGAGACCGCCAACGACCTTCTTATTCTCCGGCTTTGCCGTCTGATACATGGCAAGACATGCACCGATAAGTCCGAACATCATTGTGATAAAGCGTCCTGACATGAAACGCGAGATGCCGATATAGTAATGCTGTGTGTTCGGATCGCCAAGCTGGGCGAAAAAGATGCGCTGTGTCCCCTCGACGAGCTGCCCGTTGATGATCTCAGAGCCGCCGAGCGCCGTTGTCCAAAAAGGAAGATAGAAGATATGGTGCAGTCCAAACGGGCCAAGCATACGCAGGACGAATCCATAGATCAGTGTGCCGATGTAGCCCGTTGCATCAACAATACCGCCAAGCCCAAAGATCAGCTGCTGGAAATGCGGCCATACGAAGAACATAATACACCCGAGAAAAATCGAGGAAAAAGAGCAGATGATCGGGACAAAACGCGATCCGCCAAAGAATCCAAGGAACGGCGGAAGCTCGATCTTATTGAATCGCTTATGCAGGAGATACGTCATAAGACCAACCACAACGCCGCCGAAAACGCCCGTCTCCAAGGTCTGAATGCCGAGACTCATTCCCTGCCCGACACTTGCAAGGTTCTCTTTCGCAAGCGTCCCCGTAATGATAAGGAGTGCATTGATGGTCGCGTTCATCACAAGCAGCGCGAGCACAGAGGCAAGACCTGCCGTTCCCTTATCGCTGCGCGCAAGTCCGACGGCGATGCCGACAGCAAAGAGAATAGCGAGGTTCGCAAAGACGATGCTGCCTGCGGATGCCATAATTGTGAAGATATTCTGCAGCCAACCAATATCGAGGAATGGATACGCCTTGACCGAATTTGGATTCGACAGTGCGCCGCCAATGCCGAGCAGAAGGCCTGCGGCAGGAAGCACAGCGATCGGCAGCATAAAGGATTTCCCGAACCGCTGTGCTTTGGCGAAAAATGAACTCTCGCCGCTTGTTTGTCCGAATAAACTCATAAAAATACCTCCTCATAAAATAACATTTTATGGAACAAAGCAATCCCGCCCGCCAACAATTGTACGCCGTATCCGAAACTCCTCGTCAAAGATCGCAATATCCGCGTATTTTCCGACGCTGAGCGAACCGAGTTCGCCATAGACGCCCAGCTCCTCGGCGGGGGTGCGCGTCGCCATCTCGACGATGGCGGGAATGGCAATGCCCAGATTCTCACGGAGGATGCGCAGCCCGTCGTTCATGCGGAGCACGCTGCCCGCAATTGTCCCGTCGGCAAGGGTTGCGAGCGTTCCCTTGACGTAGACCTTCTGTCCGCCGAGCTCCGAGACACCGTCCGAGAGGCCGCAGGCACGCATGGAGTCCGTGATGGGGATTAGGTTTCTCCCGCGCTTTGCTGCGTAGATAATGCGCTGCATGGCGGGGTGGACGTGCACATTGTCCACGATCAGCTCACAGTTCGCATCGGTGTCGAGTGCTGCGCCGAGCATGCCGGGCTTTCGGTGATTCAGCCCCGTCATCGCGTTGCACAGATGCGTGATGTGCGATGCGCCGGACGCAATCGCCGCGCACGCCGTCTCATAGTCCGCTGCCGTATGTCCGAGGGAGACGATGATGCCGCTCTTGCAGCAGCTCTCGATAAAGTCGTCCTCCACAATCATCTCCGGCGCAACGGTGATGATCTTGATGACATCACGGTAGGGGGCGATCCTTTCAAATGTGGGGGGGAGGATGTACTGTTCGTCCTGTGCGCCCTTCTTTGCGGGGCTGATAAAGGGGCCCTCCATATGTGAACCGAGGATGCGTGCACCGTGCGGCTTCTCCGTCATTGCACGGCGGATGCGGTCAAGTGCCCGCTCCACTGCGTCGTAGGCGCAGGTCATCGTGGTCGGGAGGAAGGAGGTCACGCCCGTGCGCGCTTGGAATGCGGCAATTTTCCCGAGGGCATCCGCATTCTCGTCCATCGTATCCGCGCCGTCGCAGCCGTGGATGTGGACGTTCAGAAAGCCCGGCGCAACGTACGCACCCGCCGCGTCGATGACCTCATCCACACCCTCCGCCGTGAACTCCGTTGCGGGAACGATGCGCGTGATCCGTTCATCGTAGCAGAGGATGTGCTCCGTCTGTGCCGTGAAGCGTCCGCGCTCGTCCGGCAGGATGAGAATGCCGTTTTGAATGACTTTCATCAGGGGTCACGCTTTCGCCTTGATGAGTGCGCCCGCCTCATCATCGACGATGAGGGTCACGCTCGGATGCAGCTGCAGGATGGAGGCGGGCACCTGCGGGGTGATTGCGCCCTCGACCGCGTCGCGCACTGCCTCCGCCTTCTCCGCGCCGCTCGCGAGCAGGACGATGTGACGCGCACGGAAGATCGTGCCGACGCCCATGCTCATCGCCTCGCGCGGTACCTCATCGGCGGAGGTGAAGAAGCGTGCATTTGCCGCGATCGTACTCTCCTTCAGCGCGACCTTGTGCGTTGTGCGTGTGAACGACTCTCCCGGCTCGTTGAAGCCGATGTGTGCGTTGCGCCCGATCCCGAGGAGCTGCATGTCGATACCGCCCGCCGCTGTGATTGCATCCTCGTAGCGTTCGCTCTCCACCGCGCTGTCTGCAGCGAGCCCGTTCGGGAAGAATACGCGATCCTTGCGGATGTTCACATGGTCGAAGAGGTTTTCGTGCATGAAGCGATGGTAACTCTGCGGATCGTCCTCCGCAAGTCCCACGTACTCATCCAGATTGAACGAAGTCGCCTGCGAGAAGTCCAGCCCGACCGCCTTGTAGAGCCAGACGAGGTTCTGATAGAGTTCGACAGGTGTGCTGCCCGTCGCCAGTCCGAGTACCGAGTCCGGCTTGATCCAGAGTTGCCCCGCAATGATCTTTGCCGCCTCCTCGCTCATCTTCTTATAGGTATCCGTAAAAATGATGCGCATCGCGATACTCCTCTCTGTGTATCTGTTCTGAAATCTCCTACAATATAACACAACACAACAATAAATGCAATTATATTTCATAAAGCTTTCTGTAAATATTTTTATTAGGATAGTGGAGAAAAAATATTTCGTTTTGAAGCATAAAAAATCCCCCTCTCGGGGGCGAGATTGCCGCTACCGTAGCAGTGCTTATCGTGAATATACCATAAGAACGTACGTAGCACAACAGTACCACAACGGGGCTGTTGCACGAAGTTGTTTTGACTCCGTACAACAGCCCCTGTTCGTGTTAGCGCTCAAGGCGCCCCTACCACCGCTTTGCGGTCCCCCTCCCCCGTGTCGCACGGGGGAGGCTTTTCGTTATGGCATATTAGCTTCCCCCGCCAGAGCGGGGGAAGTGGCGAACGCAGTGAGCCGAAAGGGGCGCTCATGCAACAGCCCCTATGCCATCAACCGCAGTACCTCCGCGATATCCCCGTCGATCACGATGCTCTGCGCGGCAATCTCGTCGGGCACGAATGCCGTCCCGAGGCTTACGCTTGCGAGCGTGACATCCGTGCGCGATGCGGTCATGCGCCAGAACGGGTACTTGATGATGCCGGGCGTATTCATCCCGACGCCGAGCTCGAAGAGGAGCGTCCGCTTCCCCTCCGTATGTGCGAGGTAGTCCTTATAGCGCGCGGCAGCTGCGTGCCAGCCCGCATCCTCGACAAAGCTCGCGTCCGCGCGCAGATTCGTCGTCATCTCCGCGCCGTCGTCGGGACAGTACGGGATGAGCGCCGTAGGGATCTCCATCACGGGCGCGCCGTCCGTCGGCAGAAGCAGCGTTCCATCCTCATCGAATGTGAACCCCTGCGCCGTGAGCATGGCGCGCACCATTTCCTCGTTGTCGTAGGTCTTTCCCGCAGAAGCCCCGTGCGGGCGACTGCTCTGAAAGAGGCCAAAATCCCCCTGCGTATAGAAGAGGCGTGCCTTGTCAAAGCCCGCGCGCTGAAAGGCGTGATCGACGTTCGTCGTCAGCACGAAGTAGTCCCGTCCCGCGACCAGATGCAGAAGATCGGCGTACACATCGCCCGGCAGCGGCGCATAGCGGTTGATGTAGATGCTCCTGCTCCACCACGCCCAGAAGCTCTCGCGCGTCGGGAACGGGTAGAAGCCGCCCGTATAGATGTCCTCAATGCCAAAGCGTGCGTGAAAATCCGAGAAATACTTCAGGAAACGCGCGCCCGTATAATCATATCCCGCCGCCGCAGACAGCCCCGCCCCCGCGCCGATCAGAATGCAGTCGGCAGAGGCGAGGGCGTTTTTTAGTTTTGCAATGGATTCGTTCATGTCAGCAGTCTTTCGTAGATCGCGCGATCCTCGTCCTTAAACACGTTGAAGACGACGCGCTTGATGGTATTGTTTTCGCGCAGGAATGCGCGCACCTCGCGCACGGCGATCTCCGCCGCCGCCGCATTCGGGAAGTGGAACTCGCCTGTGGAGATGCAGCAGAATGCGATGGAGCTCAGCTCGTGCGCCGCCGCAAGGGAGAGGCAGGAGCGGTAGCAGGAGGCGAGCAGCGCCCGATCCTCCTCCGTGAGTGCGCCCGCGACAATGGGGCCGACCGTGTGGAGAACGTGACGCGCGGGGAGGTTATAGCCCGCCGTGAGCTTCGCCGTGCCTGTCTCCTCAGGGTGTCCCTGCCCTTCCATGAGCGCCGCGCATTCCGCGCGCAGCTGCAAGCCTGCCGCAGAGTGAATTGCGTTGTCAATACAACGATGACACGGAATAAAGCAGCCGAGCAGCGCGGAGTTCGCCGCATTCACAATCGCATCCGCCCGAAGGCGCGTGATGTCTCCCTGCCAGAGCACAATGCGCGGGTCGGAGGGCACGGCGGGGAGCGTCATCACATCCATCACGCCGCGCTCCTCCCGCTCCGCCGAGAGCAGTTCGTCCTGCAATCGCAGGAACTCCGCCGAGAGCGGGCGCGGCGGACGGACATTCATCAGCGCACGCAGGAGACCGCGCTGCGCCTTTTCCGTCTTCTCTATCTGCGTCGCCTGTGCGCGGTACGCAGGTTGCTCGGAAAGGAGCATTTCGTTCAGTTTTTGAATGAGAGATAGGGACATGGGGACACCTGCTTTGGTTCAAAGGTTCATAGAACGTTCTGTAATTATACCGATTACATATGAAGTATATCATGCAGAAAAAAGAATATCAATAGATACAATAAAAAATATAAAAATACCCCTGCCTTGGAAACGTCCAAAGCAGGGGCATGGATGCAGACAATGTGTCGAAATGCCTTACTCCTCGGGCAGGAGCATGGCGAGATCCGGCATGAGCTTCGTGATGTCGCGAATGAAGACGCGCAGGACGCTCACCATGACCTCGGGGTCGAACGCCTCGGGATTGTGCGGGACGACGACGTCGGCGAGGATGGCGGTGTCGGAGGTGAGGTAGAACTTCACGAGGCGGCTGTCCTGATTCTGACGCATGAGCCAACCCGTGAGCAGCATCGCGTTCGTGTCGTCGACCGCATTCTGCGCGAGACGGATGCGGATGGTCGCGTACGCAGTGGAGTCGATGATGACAACAATGGGAAGCCGCCGCCCCTCGACCTCAATCTCGCTCTCAAAGATCGTCGTATTGCGGTCGTCGCCCGCCTCACGGATCTGGAAGCCCGTGATATTTTCCTTCTTAATATATTCCTCGAATGTCTTGGCCGCTTCGATCACGACCAATCACCTCCCCGTTCTGTGCGCGTCACTCCAATAATAATTTATTATAGCATAGAGGCGCGAAAAGGGGAAGCAAAAAAGCCGTCGTGCGCTGCGCCCTGTCTCAAAAGCGGCAGGTGGTCTTGAGCCAGAGCGTGCGCCCCGGCTCCGTGATGTGGCCGCCGCCCGCGATGCCGAGCGCCGCAATCGGTGCCGCGCTGTAGTTGACGAACTCGGCGTACGTCTTGTTGCACACATTGTCCACGCCGAGGGAGAGGGTGACGTTCTCGTCCGGACGGTAGGCGAGGCTGAGTGAGAGGACGCCGAACCCGCCCGTCGGGCCGTAGTCCGTGCCCGTGACGCTGCCGTAGCCACTGTGATAGCGGTTCTGATGACTGACGAGACGCCAGACGGCGTTTGCCTCCACCTTTTTGAGACTGTACTTCGCCGTCAGATTCGCCTCAAGCGGCGCGATCTGCGGGAGGGCGGCGCGGTTCGTGCGGTCGTCGCCGCGCGTGTAGGCGAGCGATGCGCCGAGCGTCCAGTGCGGGGAGACAGTGCGCGTCATCTCCGCCTCCAGCCCGTAGAGCCGCGCGTCCACATTGCCGTATGGCGTGCGGTTCCCGCCGAGCGCGGGCAGGCGCAGGATGAAGTCATCGACCTGCGCGTAGTAGAGCGAGAGATTTGCGCGCGTCCGCGCGTCCTCATAGATCCAGCCGAGATCGAGCTGCGTATTCTTCTCCCTGCGCGGACGCGTTGCGGCGGGATCGGCACTCATCCCCATGCGGTGGTTGCTGTACGCCGCCCATGTGTGGTACGCCTCCCAGTAGTCGGCGGGGCGCTCCGCGTGCCCCAGTCCGACGTAGAACGTCAGCGGCTTCGTCTTTGCCGTCTGCTCGTAGCGCACGAATCCGCTCACCGCATGATCGACGGCGCTGCCGGGGACGAGGTCGCGCGTGAGCATCCCCCTCGGATTGCGGAAACGGGCGTTATGGTAGTCCGTCTCCATTTTGTCCCAGCGCAGCCCCGTGAGCAGACTGCTGTACGCGCTGAGATCGCGGTTGTACTCGATGAAAATGCCGAGATTCTCGATGTCCATGTCATTCCCGAACGCGCCCTTCAGCCGTTGGTGCGCCTCGGCGAAATAGTGCGCGTCGTGGCGCAGATCAATGCCGACCGCGCCTGTACTCCGGGGCGAGAAGCGCAGATCGGCGACCGCGCGGACGTCGTACTGCACGCGCTTGACATCCGTGCCCATCATGCCGCCGGGACGCAGAGTGTAGTTGTCCATCACGTGATCAATCGTGTCGTGGTTGAACTGCATTGTCAGCTTTTCCACGACGGGCGAGAGATGCGCCCGCTCGAACTTCGCCGCGTAGCTGTCGCGGTCGAACTGCGCGCCGTCCATCATGCCGTGCGCGTATTTTGCCCAGCCGCGGCTACGGTCGTAGGACAGCTCGAAGAGGGTGTCGGGGTCGGGCGTGATGCCGACGATCCCCGAGAGACTGTGCCGTCCGTAGCCCGAGTGGATGCGTCTGCCGTCGCCGTCCGCGTAGTCGCGGGCATAGCTGCGCGTCTGGATGAAACGCGCGTAGCCCGCGCGGTCGCCCGCCGCGACATCGACCAGCTCGTCGATGCGATGGTTCGATGCGCCGAGGACGGAGACCGTGCCGCGCACCTCGGGACGCTCGAACCGTTGCGTATCGCGCGCAAAGATGACGCTGCCCGCCACGCTCGCGCCGTAGCGGACGCTCTGCGGTCCCTTGTTCACCGTGATGCTGCTGAACGTCTCGGGGAACGCATAGGTCGACGTCGGGTCCATGCGGTTCGGACAGCCGCCCATCATCCCGCCGCCGTTCATATCCATCACGAGCCGTGAGCCGCCCATGCCGCGCATCATCGGATCGCCGCCGACTCCGCCCTTGCGCACGACGGAGAAGCCGGGGATGGACTTCAGATAGCCCGCGCCGTCGGCGGCGGGGATGGGCAGACGCGGTTGCTGCGGGTCGGTGACGAGGGCGAGCGGCGCCGACGTGCGATAGCCCGTCACCACGATCTCATCGAGGGTGAACGTCTGCATCTCCTCATCATCGGTTGTTGCGGGAGCTGCCTCCGCCGCGCAGACCGACGCCCCGCTGAGCATGGCGCCCAGCGTGATGCCGAGGATGGGGAGCGGACAGCGATTCTTCTTGCGGGTCATGCAGGTGCCTCCTGTGTTGCAGTTATAGAAATATCTAACGAATGATAATCGTTCTCTCATCAAATAAGTGAATCATACCATAATTTAGATAATGATTGCAAGAAGAATTTATCAGTGATTTCTTAATCGAAAAAAGCTGTTGCACGAAGCGTTTTGACTTCGTGCAGCAGCCTTGTATTTCTAGCTGTGTGAACGCCACACAACCGCTCAGTGGTGGAACAGGCGGATGTGGGTCATTGCCATTGCGATGCCGTATTTGTCGCACGTCTCGATCACATTGTCGTCGCGGATCGAGCCGCCGCTCTGCGCGATGTAGGAGACGCCGCTCATATGCGCGCGCTCCACATTGTCGCCAAACGGGAAGAAGGCATCCGAGCCGAGGGCGACGCCCTTGATATTGCTGAGGTAGGCGCGCTTTTCCGCGCGCGTGAAGGGCGCGGGCTTCTCCGTAAAGAGGCGCTGCCAGTCACTCGCGAGGAGAGCATAGTCCTCCTCATCGCCCGCCGTATAGACGTCGATGGCGTTGTCGCGGTCAGGACGGCGAATATCGTCGCGGAACGGGAGGGCGAGCACCTGCGGGCTTTGGCGCAGCTGCCAGATGTCCGCCTTATTGCCCGCCAGGCGTGTGCAGTGGACGCGCGACTGCTGTCCCGCGCCGACGCCGATCGCCTGTCCGTCCACGGCGTAGCAGACAGAGTTGGACTGGGTGTATTTGAGTGTGATGAGGGCGAGCAGGAGGTCGCGGCGCGCAGCCTCGGGGATGTCCTTGTTCGCCGTCGGGCGATCCGCGAGGCAGTCCTCCGTGATGCGCACGTCGTTGCGCTGCTGCTCGAAGGTGACGCCGTACACATCCTTGCGCTCGAGCGCGGGCGGCGCATAGCTCTCGTCCATTTGGAGGATGAGATAGCTGCCCTTGCGCTTGGATTTCAGAATCTCAAGCGCCTTCTCCGTGTACCCCGGCGCGATGATGCCGTCGGAGACCTCGCCGCGCAGGAACTCGGCAAGGCTCTCGTCGCAGATGTCCGAGACGGCGGCAAAGTCGCCGTAGGAGCTCATGCGATCCGCGCCGCGCGCCCGCACATAGGCACACGCGACGGGCGAGAGCCCCTTTCCCTCGGCAGCGACGGCACGCGCCAGTGTATCCGTGAGCGGGAGCCCCAGCGCCGCGCCCGCAGGGCTGACGTGCTTGAACGAGGCGGCGGCGGGCAGTCCCGACATCTCGCGCAATTCGCGTACGAGCTGCCAGCTGTTCAGCGCGTCGAGCAGGTTGATGTAGCCGGGGCGTCCGTTCAGCACGGTGAAGGGCAGCCCCCCGTCCGCATAGACGCGTGCAGGCGTCTGGTTCGGGTTGCAGCCGTATTTGAGTGCGATTTCGTTCATTGTGAGCGCTCCTTTTCTCTCGCAGCGTGATGTTCTGCCTTTATTATAGCGGCGCGCGGGGAGATTTTCAACCAATGTGCGGATATAGGAATCACTGATAAAATAGACCCTCAGATTGGCGTAGATTTTTTCGTCCGAACGAGGAGGCAAACCGGACGCAGAGTGGTGCTCTGTGGAGGATTTGCAGGCGTTGTGCGGGCAAAAAAGATGCGTCAGAGTGCCTCGGTCATCCTGCCCGCGAATTCCTGCGTGTGGAGGACGGCATCATCGCCGAAGTGCACGCGGAGTTCCGCCATGTGCGGGTGAAACGGGCGGTAGGCATCGCCGCTGATGAAGATGATATTGCCCGCATGCACGCCTGTGAAGAGGTCTGCCATCGTCGTCTTGGCCGCGCCGGGCTGTTTTTTTGTTTCCCATATTACCGCAAGCACTTTTTCGCATGGAGATGAAAAACCGTTGACGCTGACGTTGGAAGTCTTTATAATTTGAGACGAGGGAGGCGGTTGGGATGCCGATGACGCCGAGGCAGATGATACGCCTGTTGGAGAAAAATGGTTTTCACAAAGCTGCATCAAGTTCCGGCTCTCATCAAAAGATGTGGAATCCGCTGACAAGAAAAACGACGGTTGTTCCAATTCATACCGGTACATTGGGAAAGGGCTTAGAACATAAGGGAAGCACTGATAAATTCAGCACCGCCATCTTAACGCATCTTTTTTGCCCGCACTTCGTCGGCAAATCCTCCACATAGCCTCTGCTATGCGTCCGGTTTGCCTCCTAGTTCGGACGAAAAAATCTGCGCCAATCTGACGGACTTCATTTTATCAGCGATTCCTAAGATTTTGAAACAAGCGGGTCTGATATAACGGTGGAGGTGAGCGGCAATGAAGCATTATTATCCTGCGGTGTTCGAGACTGCCGAAGAGGGCGGCTACACTGTGACCATTCCTGATATTGAGGGGTGTTTCACGGAGGGGAGAACGCTGGAGCAGGCA
>NZ_CP016201.1:787320-806462 GCF_001683335.1 Selenomonas sp. oral taxon 126 | reverse complement strand
CATCTTTTTTGCCCGCACTTCGTCGGCAAATCCTCCACATAGCCTCTGCTATGCGTCCGGTTTGCCTCCTAGTTCGGACGAAAAAATCTGCGCCAATCTGACGGACTTCATTTTATCAGCGATTCCTAAGATTTTGAAACAAGCGGGTCTGATATAACGGTGGAGGTGAGCGGCAATGAAGCATTATTATCCTGCGGTGTTCGAGACTGCCGAAGAGGGCGGCTACACTGTGACCATTCCTGATATTGAGGGGTGTTTCACGGAGGGGAGAACGCTGGAGCAGGCAATGTGGATGGCGCAGGACGCGATTGGATGTATGTTGGAGGGCACGGATGAAAAGGACTACCCGCGCGCCCGAGGCGTAAAAAGTGTAGATACATCGGAATTTGCGGATTGTTTTGTGACGCTCGTGGAGTTTGATCGACAAATCTACGAGCAGCGGTGTCGGGATATATTGATTGCACGTGAGCAGCTTGCGGCACTGGCATAAAGGTTATATTTGTGCGGATAAGGGCATCTGAACAAGGTGCTCTTTTTGTCTGCGTGGAGGAGATGGAAAAAGCGTATTTTCAAAATACTGTATTTCCCGCCTAGTCCCGCGAATTTCACTGAAATCACTGCGTTTTGCGCGTGCCGCTGGGTCGTTTGCCTACAATTTGCCTACAAAGTCACTTGCCTACAAATTCGGCGAAGATGGCGGCGGTCTCACGCTGCATTTCCTCTGTATCGTGTGCATAGAGGTTCTGCGTGATTCCAACATCAGCATGCCCGAGACGCGCAGCAACGTCGATCGGGTTTGCGCCGGCCTCGATCAGCCTTGTTGCATGCGTGTGCCGGAAGCTGTGCGAGTTCAGCCCGAGGGGATGCAGGAGCTTGCGAAAAGATGCATAGTGGATAGGGAGCCCGAAGGCGTCTGTACAGATAACTGCTCTGCGTGGCATGTCTATCTGCCTTGCTTCGATTTTCGGCGAGGTGTGTACGCGGCCGTCCGTGTCCTCGTAGACAAGCTGATAGGCGTTCCCCAGACGCAGTTCGTTCCGCGACTGTAGCGTTTTCCACTGCCGCAGCTCAGCGATCAGGACTTTGTCAATGTAGATCCTGCGCGTGCTTGTCCTGTTCTTGGGCGCAGAGAAATACATCAGATGCCTGCGCCCTGCGAGGTTCAGCTGGCGGCAGATGTGGATCGTACCGTTTTGGAGATCGATGTCGTCCCACGTGAGCCCGAGCACCTCGCCGATCCGCGCGCCCGTGTGGTACGCGAGCACCAGAGGGGCATGATACTTGTGCCCCAGCGGGCACTTTTTCAGCAGCGCGGCGAACTGCTCCGGCGTGATAATGCTCCGCTCGAGGAGCTTCCTCGGTGCCGATCGGGGGATGCTGATGCCCGTGCATGGATTGACGGGGATAATCTCAGCAGGATAGACAGCGTATTTCAGCGCAAAGGAGAGGACGGTACGGGAGAGGGACAATGAACTTCTGGAAAGACCTTTTTCCGCAAGTGCCTTTATCCACGCGTCAATATCGCGGGGGCGGATATCCTGCACATACATCTCTCCGAGGATGGGGTTGATCCGCACGCGGATCGCGGACTCATAGTCTGCATATGTCCCACGCGTGACGTTCGGGCGGGATACATTTTCAAGCCACGCAGCGAGGTAGTCCTTCAGGCGGATCCGCTCGCTTGTGATGCCGATGTTGCCGGACTTCCAGTCTGCATAGGCGGCAACACCTGCATCATATGCCTCCTGCTCTGTCTCGTAGCCGCCCTTTTCGACCATCTTGCGTCGCCCCGTGGCGGGGTTCTTGCCCGCATCAAACGAGTAGGAGTACGTCTTGCCGCGCTTTCGCGTGCGGATTGTTGCTTTCTTTGCCATAATAATACACCTCCGGAAATTATGTGGAATAATCCCCGAAGGTGTGATATACTTTGTCCTGTCACGGAGTGGGCATATCTCTTCGGGGATGACCTGCTTCACCGCTCGTCGTGTTACCAGCACGGTGGGCGGTTTTTTATTTTATAAGTGAAGTGGTATTAACCGGGGGAGTCCCTTCACTGTCAACGCTTGCCTTAATTGGCGATGTAAAATTTTCTGTAGGCTTCGGTATTTCGCTCTCTGTAATAGTATCGCAGTTCTTACTCGAGTTCACAGGGGGCGGAGGCGTTGGTGAGCTATGTCTCCACGGTGTCTCTAATCCGTCGATATGCTCGAAAAGGTCAGCCTTGATGTCTGCGCCCATAGGGTCTAGGATAAAGTCAATCCCTTCACGTCTTGCGAGCTTCGCGGCAGGAACGAAATCACTATCTCCGGCTATAAGGATGATCTGATCAACCTGATGCTTATAAGCAAGAGATGCGATATCAATACCGATTTTCATGTCTACGCCTTTTTGTCGGGCGTGAAACTCAAAATCAGCTACTATCAGGCTGTCCAGTGTTCGTTTGTTGTTCAGTAAATCGCGTGTTACTTCTGGGCGTAGATTATAGTTTGGTTTTTCGGCAAGTACTCCGAGGCGAAGTGCGTATTTTCGTCTACGTTTCAGCTCGTCCATAAATGCTTGCGTCCATGTGCTGGTTCCCGATTTTTCCAGATCGACATTCTCTTTCGTCAGAGGATGATAAACGCTGCGCCTGGTTGGCAAACAGTCATAGTAAAAGATTCGATACAAGCACCGAGAAATGAGTCCGTCTTTCTTCTTTATGTGAGCCATGCAGTATGCAGTTAATTCCTTTGCACGTTCCTCTGAGGTCTTAACTCCCCATTGATGTCGTGCTCGTTTCCTATAAAACCCACCGTCAACAAGAATGGCCGTTCTGATTATCATATCGTCACTCCTAAAAATAAAAGAGGCTCATGGATTCTGCTCCTCCCATATCATAGAAGAGCATACTACCGATGAGCCTGTTTAGCAAACCTTTTGTACTCAGCAGTATACCTCTTTTATGTGAGAATGTCAATTCATGGTGATCTGTTTTCTCACCACCCTGGGGGGCAGTGGTTTTTTATGCCCTTTTGCGGCGGCGGTAGAGGCGGCTACTCTATATCGCTCTGAAAGGCGACGGCTTTGCTGAGGATGCGGCTTTATCCCTTCAATCCGACAAACTCGCTCGGCACACCGAATGACGCAGCGAGCTGATAGATCGAGCAGTCGGGGTACTCACGCAGCAGGTCGTCAGGGAGAAGAAGCTCAACAGCGAAGGTGTTCGCCTGCCGTTCGAAGCGGCTGTGCGGGTTGAAGGTCTTTGTGTCCATAAAAACTGTGTTCATGGAGCGGTGCATCTGCATGTGCCCGAGTTCGTGGGCGAGGACGAAGCGCGCTGCGTATTCTTCCAGTTCCTCAGAGAGATAGATGATATGATTGCGCTTGTGGTATTGGTAAAATCCGTTGAGGTCGATCAGTGTGCAGTAGATCAGGATCACATCGAGTGCCCGCGCGATGGTAAAAGGATCGTTTGAGTTGCATCGCCGCATGAGTTTGATTGCACATTCCCTTGGACTCATGGCTTAATCCTCGTGACGGTATTTCTTCGGCGTGTACTTTGCCTTGTTGCGCTTCTTCGCCATCTCCATCCCGATCTGCATGGCGTCAAGGATGGACTGGATGCTCTCGGGGCTTGCGGGGTGTCCGTCAAACATCAGCCCCTCCTCCTGCATGAGCTTGTCCTTCATATCGTCCATCATGCGGGTGATCTCGCGCTCATCTTTTGGAGTGAGGTCGGGCAGTTCGTCGGAGGCGGGGGACTGCTTAGGGGTAATGCTGATCTCTAGTCCGTTATCTTCTATTAGGTTGCTTTTCTTCAAGCCAAAATGATCTGCGATTTTTTGGACAGCACCCATGCGCGGCTCTTTCAGTCCGCTTTCCCATGTTGATACTGCTTTGTCGGAAACACCTGCGATTTTTGCAAGTTCTTTCTGTGACAACCCGTGCATCGTTCGTAGCCGTTTAATGTTTTCGCCTATTGGCATTCTTATCACCCCTAAGCCCATACTATACTAAAGGTAGAAAAAAATCAATATCGAAATGAAAAAAATCTACTTTTAGGGGTTGTAATCCTACTAAAAGTAGAGTATACTTTAGCCATGATATAGGAGAAAGGGGGAAGTCAAGAGATGAAACTCAGCTTGAAGACGGCTCGTGTGAACGCCAATATGTCACAAGCACAGGTGGCAAAACGCCTTGGTGTTCACGTCCAGACGTATCGTAAGCTAGAAGAAAATTCGGATACGGCAACGATAGGGCAGGCGAAGAAATTGTCCGCGCTGCTCAAAGTTCCGTATGACGAAATTTTTTTTGCCTCATAACTCTACTTTTAGTAGAACAACAACCACGAGCGCAGAGGCACACGACATCCGCGCAATAGAGAGGAGGTGAGGGGATGGAGGTCATCATCAAAGGCGAGGCAAAAGAAATCGCCGCCCTGCTGCTGGAAATCGAAGGGCGGCGTACGATGACCAAAGAAGATCGGGTTGATTTCATTGTTCAATCTGTGATGAGTGCTTTGCAGAGCACGCGGAACATGAAATCTCTGTTGTAGTTCATTGTAGCGTGGATAGCGAGAGGAATCAGTTCTGCTGCAGAGGCTCCGTTTCCATATTTTGCAGATACATCGTCAAGAGAGGCCTGCAATTTGTCTCCAAAGCCGTTTTGAAGCATCTCGGTCTGAACAGATTCAAAAATTGCAGCTAATTCTTCTTTTGTCATCCGAATCACCTCCTTTCCGTGTCCAGTATACCACGGCGGGGAGGGAGCAACAACTACGAGCACGTAGTCAAACGACATCCGCGCAGCAGAGAGGAGGTGAGTGGATGGAGATTAACATTGACCTCTTACGGCGAACGATGATGTACCACGGTTTGACGAATGAGAATGCTGCAAAGGCACTCGGAATATCACGGGATGCTTTTCAACGGCGACTTCGCAAGAGGTCATTTCGCGTCAGTGAAGTACACATGCTCATGCGGTACATTCCTATTACCAAAGAGGAGGTCTGGCAAATCTTTTTCAGCGAATGAAAACGGTAGGGCGCTGCTTACACCCTACCGTTTCAGAATCCGACGTTCAATTACTTCTTACCACGCGAGGGGCGTTGTGCAAGAGCACTGCCTGCAGCAGTCTTGGAAGCAGCACCTGTGCGACCATCACGCAAAACTTTGGATGCCGCACTTGCTGCACGAGCAGAAGTAACTTTACCGCTGTTCGATTTCGCCATATCGCTTCACCTCCTGTATCTAGTCGATGTATTGATTATACTACATATTGCGTTTTTAATCAATACGACACTAAATATAGTGGCGTGAAGTTAAACAACAACCGCGAGAGGAGAAGAACACATGGCACTCAAGTGGAACATGAACAACGTCGTTGCCGCACGGGGCAACACCTACACCTGCATTGCAAGGTTTGACAACAGCCGCTTTTGGCTCGAGGTCAATGCGATCACGTCTGTGCAGAACTTCAAGGGGCATATCCGCCGCATCGCGCAGCTCTGCGGCGCGAAGGAGGTCGAGATCAAGTATCTCCACATGGACGATGAGGAGGGCACGCTCACCGAGCCGCGCGAGAACATCGTGCTCTTCTCCAATCGCGGCGATGACTACAGGTACTTCACCGAGTCGATCGACCCCGCGACGGGTCGCCGCGTTATCAACTACCTCGCCCCCGAGGAGGTTTTCCACCTCGGGAGCGCACAGAACGTCAGCGAGGCATGAGCAGTGAGCAGAGGCACACGGCATCCGCGCAGCAGAGAGGAGGTGAGGGGATGGATTTGCTTAAGAATTGGTTTGGATACCATAGAAAAGCAAAGGCAAAGCAACGAACCGTATTGGAAGATTTGACGGCAGAGAGCTCGCTTATTGTGCGAGAGAGCAGGCTGCATGAGCGCAGATATATTGTAGTGCTTGCGAACAGCTTTGCAACACCCGTCGAAGCCAAAAACGCCGCCATACGCATTTCTGAACGTATGGCGGCAGAAGAGGGTGTGTTTGTGGTTATGGAATTAACGTATGATATAACCCCTGTAGAAGATGCTTGAGATTCTCAGGAAAAAAGAGTTTGTATACTGTGAATACTATACCAGCAAGCCACCACAGTACCTGCACTATTTTGACCGCAAGGTTGCCTGCTTCAACACCCAAGTATACACAGAGACTTCTCGGAAAGAAAACAAGAACACTCACCCACCATAATGGGTTGAAGGAGTTCCACATGCGCTCCTTGTAGACGCCGAGCGCGTCATTTATGAGTGTGATGTGAACACTGGAGATTCGCCTATGCCTTGCAGGGAAGTTGTCCAATGCGCTTACATTACTGCTCATGACATGGTTCATTTCCATCGGCTCGACTATAGGGACTTGAGCGTCGGAAACATTGGCGTGGGTGAGCAGCTGCCTAAGCAAAGATCTTTTCTGCCTCAAGTGTATGTTGTTCGCGGGGGCGCTGCCAAGCCATTCACAATAATCTGCATAAATGCTGCGCAAGCGATAAAACGAGACCGCGCTGTCCACAAGAATGTACAAAGGGATAAGCAACAACCAGAAAATCTCCATGAAATCAGCTCCTTTGATGCATTTTAGCATGAATATAGCTGTTGAGCAATCATTGTTGGGATAGACAGCGAGGACGAGCGCATCGCCCTCGCGATCCAGCGGGGCGGCGTAGAGAGGAGGTGAGAGGATGGAGCTTTTTGTTATCGCAGTCCTTTTGTTCTTCAACCTTGTTCTGCTGATTCAGCTTTGCTTTGCTGTCAGCAATCTGCGGAATGAGGTTGAGTATCTGGCAAGTGAAATCCAGACAAAGGATGCAATGAAGCACGATCATACGCTGCATATGATTCTGGACAATATGCGCCAGTATCACGGTGCAACGATGAACAGCATCGCAGAGATGTATAAGGATATTGTCCGCAAAGGAGCTTCAGAAGGGAAGGTAGTTGGACAGGCGTCCGAGGAAAATCCCAAGTATCATTGACAGCAACCCGAGAATGCCTGCCGCAATCCAATTCGTTTTGGCGAAGTCAAAAATCTCCTGCGGTGTGTACCCGCACTGCTCGTACCAACGGGTGTTGGTTTTGAGCTTGTTCCGAGCGGCAAGTTCAATGATTTTCTCAAAGGTCGTTACTTTTCCTAATGTGGATTGGTGCAGGCGTATGAAGTCACGATTCTCAAACGTTGCAGCTTCCTCTGCACCTGTTAGAAATGTGGCGGGTGTGATGTCATTCTGCTTTATAAGGCTGGGCATGCGGGGATCACCGATGTAGGCGTGTCCATATTTTTGAATCAGGAGTGCGGAGAGGTCAATCTTGCATTTGTCAGGCACTTTATAGAGTTTGACCGATGACACGCTGTCCGGTGCGGTGCGCAGCCTCTCATTACGGAGCACCTTGAAGCGGTGCTCAAGAGAAAGGAGCAACATCATGAAAACGTGTTACTACGTCAAGACCCGTGTCGATGATCGCGGACATGTGTCCCTCATCGAAACTGGTGCTGTCGATGTCAAGGGGCTGCCAGAGGGGCGCTGCTCCTCGACAGACTACGAGGATGTCTATACGGACTGGTTCGAGAGCCGTGAAGAGGCGGACGAAGTCGTCCGTGAGGTACGGAGTATGTGAGAAGGGGAGGTGACACAATGGTAAGTATTAACCCGTTTGACACGCTACGGGATGAGATGAAGGAGATTGTCCGCAGCATTGTCCGCGAGGAACTGGCGGCAGTGCAAATGACAGCGGCAGTGTCGCAGCAGCCCGCTCCTGAGAAAAAGGATCGCCTGATCGGACGCGAGGAGATCGCGCGACGTCTGGATATCACGCCCGACGTTGTGACGGCGAAGATGGGACGCGGTGAGCTGATCTGGACGATCGACCCGACGGGCGGCGAACGCAAGATGAAGGAGTCCTGGCTTGACGATCACATCGCAAAAATGCCCGCATATCGCGGGCTGCGCAGTGCCAGAAAGGAGGCAGTCGCATGATGAACGCAAAGAAGCTCATCGCCGGATGCGCGCTTGCAGGCGCGGCGATCCTCTGCGCGGGGATGGCACAGGAGGACGACGGCAAGAACGTCGTCCTCCTCGAGGAGACGTACACGGTCAAGAGCGGCGATACGCTCTGGGGGATTGCTGAGACGTACTGCGCGAAGAACACGGGGACGCGGCGTTACATCCTCGAGTACAAGGCGGGGATGGAGGAAAACAATCCGTGGCTCGTGGAGCGCCACGGGATGATCTACCCCGGCGATGAGCTGCGGCTGACGTACTGGGTGAAGGAGGGAGAGAGATGACGGAGCAGAGGGCGACGCGGCGGACGGTGCTGGAACGTGACGGACTGCGCGTCGGGGTCATCACGTACAAGAATACGCACACGGGCGGATGGCGTACGGTGGTCTCGGCATATGCAGAGGACAACCCCGGCATATGGAGTCCTGCGCATACGAGAGAGGAAGCGGGGGCGCAGCACGCAGCGGCGGTACGCATGGTGAAGCTGATGGGCTTCACGGAGACTCGAGTATGAACCGTCCTGGCTACGGCTGCCTCACCTGTCCCAAGGACGAGTGCGATGGATGCACGACGATACTGGCGACGCGGGAAGAGATGGCAATGCTTCGGTGCGGGGTTTCCAAAGCACGCAAAAAAAAATACCCCGAACGGCGGCAGCCGCTCGGAGCGATGCGAAAAACTCTACGTGCTTATTGTAGCACAGAATGGGAGGTTTGACTATGACGAATTGCGAGAAGCTCTACAATTTCTTCATCGAGCACCCGAAGGCTTCGACGGACGAGGTGATGGAGGCACTTGAATGGAAGGAGCGCACGAAGGTGAGCAAGTACAAGCACCGCCTGAAGCAGCGCGGCTTCATCGATGTGAATCCCATCGACGGGGTGCGGGTGCTGCGCCCCTACCGCAAAGAGGACGATGAGAATCCGATCCACGACTACAAGCAGGACGCTTACCTTCAAGCAGCGGATGCGTGCCTTGACCGCATTCACCGTCCCGAAACGACGATCCCGCAGCTGATCGAGCTGATCCGCGAACTCCGCATGATTCTGAAAGCGATTGTGCCGGCATAAGGAGGACGACATGGCAAGAACACTGTATGACTTGGGCGACGCATTCAACGGCGTCATGGATCTGGTACTTGACGAGACGATGGATCTCACGGTACTCGATGAGTGCCTGCAGACGATCGAGGCGGATATCACGGTCAAATGCGAGAACGGCATCGGGCTGATCCGCAGCCTCGAGAATCTGCGCGACGGCATGAAGACGGAGGCGCAGCGCCTCACGGAGCGGCAGCGGGTCATCGACAACCGCATCCGCTCCATCAAGGAGTGGTATCAGCGGAACCTTGACGCGATGGGCAAGTCCAAGGTGGAGACGATGCGCGGCACGATGGCTGTTCAGAATAACCCGCCGTCGCTGAAGGTGACGGACGCAGAGCAGATTCCAATCTGCTACCTGACGCTCGTACCTGCGCGCTACGAGGTGGACAAGGATGCGGTCAAGACGGCGCTGAAGGCAGGTGAGGAAGTGCCGGGCGCGCATCTCGAGCAGGGGAGGAGCCTCAGGATCCGATGAATATCTTCGAGAAGATCCAGGCCGTCCGCGTGAAGCTCGCGCAGGACGGTCTGAAGAAGGGGAAGAAGAACGAGTATGCGGGGTATACCTACTATGAGCTGGGAGACTTTCTGCCGCGCATTATGGCGCTGTGTGAGGAATGCAAGATTTTCCCCGTCATTTCGTTCACGTCGGATGTGGCGACGCTCACGGTCTATGACTGCGAAAAGCCGGACGCGAAGGTGGAGATTACGACGCCAATGTCGACGGCGCAGCTCAAGGCGTGTCATCCGGTGCAGAACCTCGGGGCAGTGCAGACGTATCTCCGGCGTTATCTCTACATCGCGATGTTTGAGATTGTGGAGTCGGACAAGATAGAGGCGGTAACGGGCAAGGAGCCCGTCGAGACGCCCGCCGCCGCTCCTGTGTCCAATATATCGCCGAGCGGCCGCGCGTTCCGTTGCGATATCACGAAGCCGCCGCGCGATGAGATCGTGCGGCTCTGGCAGTTCATGGGCTGGAATACAGAGGGGCTCGACAACTATCTCGCCACGCGGGCGAAGAATATGAATATGGAGCAGACACCGCTGTTCTATCAGAAGGTGCTGCAGGAGCAGATTGAATTCTGCATCACGGAATCCCGCAATGGGACGCCGGGCTACGCGGGCAGACTGTTCGATGACGGTTATCCGTTCCGGTAAGAGAGGAGAATTACGATGAACGTATCATTTTTCGGCCGATTGACGAAGGCTCCCGAGGTCAAGACGAACCAGACGGGAACAACGTACACGGCATTCACGGTCGCGACACAGGTACAGGCAAAGGGGCAGGACGGCAAAGCGAAGAGTATCTTCATCGATGTGTCGGCATTCGGCAAGCAGGGCGACAATATCGTCAAGTACTTTACCAAGGGCAGCCGTATTGTGATCCACGGCGACATCTACGACGTGCGGGCGTGGATCGGCAACAATGACGGTCAGCCGCATACCAGCGTGAATGTGACGATGACGGGCTTTGACTTTGTGGATACGCAGGCAGAATCGGCAGCGCGTCAGCAGGGAGTCCCGCAGGCAGCACCGCCTCCGCAGATGCAGACGGCGCCGCCCCCGCAGGCTCCGCCCGTACAGCCTGCGGCGGGGTATGCGCCGCAGATTCCCGCGCCGATGCAGACGGGCGCTGCACCATGGGCGCCGCCTCCTGCTGCATATGCTGCTCCGCAGCAGGGCGCACCAAACTACGCGGTGGCACCCTATTGATGCGCTATGGAGATCAGGCTCAGACCGTATCAGGAGCAGCTGGTCGATGATGTGGGTTATGAGTTCGGGGCGGGGCGGCGGCGTGTGTGCGCCGTCATGCCCTGCGGCGCGGGCAAGACGATTGTAACGGCATGGATGGCGCGCGGCACGGCACTTTCGGGGCGGCGCGCTATTTTTATGGTACATCGGCAGGAACTTATTGAACAGACCTCGGCGACGTTCACGGAGATGGGCATTCGTCACGGTCTGATCGCCGCAGGTGCAGCAAAGGAATACGATTTGCCCGTGCAGATCGCCTCTGTCCAGACGCTCGTGCACCGGCTCGGCGAGGTGCCGCCGCCCGACTTCCTGATCTGCGACGAGTGCCATCACATCGTCGCGAACAGCTACCGCAAGATCATCGACCATTTCGGCGCGATCTGCGTGCTCGGGGTGACGGCGACGCCGGAGCGGATCGGCGGGCAGGGACTCGGCGAGGTGTTCGAGTCGCTGGTGCTCGGTCCGTCGGCGGCGGAGCTCATCGCTGCGGGCAATCTCACGCCGTATGACTACTATGCGCCGCCCTCGAAGTTCGACCCTGCTGCGGCGCATGTGCGTTTCGGTGAGTACGTCAAGAGCGACCTCGTGAATCAGATAGACGACGCCGATGTGATCGGCGATATCGTGAAGAACTATCAAAATCTCGCTGCGGGCAAGCGTGCGATCTGCTACTGCATCAACCGCGCGCACAGCGAGCACGTAGCGGCATCGTTCCGTGCGGCGGGGATCCCGGCGGAGCATGTCGACGGGGAGACGCACCGCGCGGCACGTGCGCGTGCGGTGGAGGAGTTCCGCGCGGGGCGGCTGCAGATTCTTTGCAATGCGGAGCTTCTCGGGGAGGGTTTCGATGTGCCTGCAATGGAGGCGGTGATCCTTGCGCGGCCGACGGCTTCACTGACACTCTACATCCAACAGAGTATGCGTCCGCTGCGCCCCGACCCCGCACAGCCTGAAAAGCGTGCCGTCATCATCGACCACGTGGGCAATGTGTTCCGTCATGGACTGCCTGACGAAGCGCACGCGTGGTCGCTGGAGACGAAGAAGAAGAGGCCGCGCACGACGGCGATCAAGATATGCCCCGCCTGTTATACGGCTCTGCCAAGCACAGCGCGCGCCTGTCCCTGCGGTCATGTGTTCATGGCAGCAGCGGCATCGGAGGAGCGCAAATATACGGAAAAGGACGGGACGCTCACGAAGATTGAGGAGATCAGGCGCAAGAAGCAGCGGCAGGAGGTCGGCATGGCGCGCAGTGTCGCAGACCTCACGGCGATCGCCCTGCAGCGCGGCTACTCGCTGCGCTGGGTGTCGCGCATGGCAGATATGAAGCATCTGAGAGGATAGAAGATGAAGAAATCAGAGCATGAGATTCAAAATGAGATCCGCGTTGCCGTCGGCAAGGAGCAGTCCGCGACGCTCTTTCGCGCCAATGTGGGCGAGGCGTGGACAGGAACGTTTGCCGCAAGCAAGCTGAACCGCATTGTCATCGAGGACGCGCGGCGCTTCCGTAGCGGCCTGCCGATCGGCTTCCCGGATCTCTTCGGATTCCGGACGGTCACAGTGACGCCCGAGATGGTCGGCAGGAAGCTCGCCGTGTTTGCCTTCCTCGAGGTGAAGAAGCCCGGCGGCCGCACGAGCAAGGCGCAGGAGAAGATGCACGCATTCCTGCATGAGGCGGGCGCCGTCGGTGGCATTGCCCGCTCTGCCGAGGAGGCTGTCACGCTACTGCAGCGTCTATGAGTACGGCGCAATTTGAAACGAGGTGGGCGTCATCGATGCACTAGATTTTTTCAAGGCGCTCTATCCGGAGGAGACAGAGGGGCACGCCTACATCTGGACAATGCCGGACAAGCGTACGCAGGTGTTTGGCTGTGCGGATGCTGCCAATCTCACTCGCGCGGCACAAGTGGCAAATGACGCGGGCAAAGATGTGTATTTCTCCGTCGGCGTGTCCGAGCGGCTGTTCCGTGCGCATGAACGGGCAAAGGCTGCGGACATCGTCGCGATTCCTGCGCTCTGGGTGGATATCGACATCGCGGGCGAGAGTCACGTGGCGAAGGCACTGCCGCCGGACTATGCGGCGGCGCGGGCGCTCCTGCCGGAGATGATGGATCCGTCGCTCGTCGTGCACAGCGGGCACGGGATCCATGCGTACTATCTCTTCCGCGAGCTCCTGGACACACGCACGGATGCGGAGCGCCGCACCGCCGAGAATCTGCTGCGGCGCTTGCAGGGGGCTGTGCGCACGCGCGCCGCTGCGCACGGCTGGCATGTGGACAGTGTGCCCGATCTCTGCCGCGTCCTGCGCGTCCCCGGGACGCTGAACCGCAAGGGCGGCGTAGCCGCACCCTGCATGATCGCGGAGTATTCCGAGGGGCTGCGGTATAATGCGGAGGACTTCGATGTGCTGCCCGAGGTGCAGGAAATCAGCCGGGCGGAGCGTGCGGAGAAGTTCGAGCGCCGCCCGACGGACGGGGACGCGCGTCTGATGCTCGCGAACTGCGCGTTCCTGCAGCATTTCCAGCAGAACTATAAAACCCTCCCCGAGCCTGTCTGGAAGGCAGCATGTACGAACCTCATGCGCGGCGTGGGCGGCGAGGAGATCATCCTGCCGCTCGTGCGAGACTGGATTGGGACAAAGTACAACGAAGCCGATACGCGCAAGAAGCTCGCGCACTATCTGCATGAATGCACGCCGCAGACATGTGCGCACATTCAATCAGAGCTGGGATTTCGGGGCTGTACGGACTGCCCCGGCGTCAAGTCGCCCTGTGCGTGGTCGCTCGGCAGAGTGCCGCAGGCAATCGCAAAGCTTCGCGAGATCGCGCTGCCGAATGCGGAGAACACGCTGAACGAGGAGACGATCGGCGCGCTTGCACTCGTGAAGCAGGAAAGCGGCCTCGAGTATGCACGCTTCAAGGAGCGGTGCAAGGGAAATGTCAATCTGAACGACCTGCAGCGCGAGGTGAAACGTGCACAGGCGGCGCAAGCGGGGCTGTCCGTCCTTGAGGGCGGCGCACTCGCGCCGGGGCAGCGCCTCGGTGATGTGACGACGCGCACATTCGTGCCGGACACGCCGCTTGATCTTGCCATACCCGCCAACTTTGCCTACGGCGCGGACGGCGTCTATGAGGTGCGCATGACGGAGATGGGGCAGGTGCAGCGGCTCGCTGCAGGAACGCCCGTCATCATCTCCGAGAAGCAGTACAACATCGACACACAGACGGAGAAGATAGAAATATCCTTTCGCTATTACGGTCATTGG
Organism: Selenomonas sp. oral taxon 126; assembly: GCF_001683335.1. Lineage (GTDB taxonomy): Bacteria > Bacillota > Negativicutes > Selenomonadales > Selenomonadaceae > Centipeda. Next base: position 792,359 of record NZ_CP016201.1, on the reverse strand, counting down.
GTGCATACGGTCTGCAAACGCTCAGAGGCGTTTTCTGCGCGCGGCATTATCGCGCTCGCCGATCGCGGGCTGAATACCTCGAGCGAGTCGGCAAAGTACCTTGTGAAATATTTGCAGGCACTCGAGGCTGCCAATCCGCACATCCCGCTCGTTCATGCCGTCTCCAAGATCGGCTGGCGACCGTACGGTCTGAGTGAGTTTGTGATCCCATCATCGGGTACCTACCGCGTCGATCTGGACGATGACGGGGAGCTTGCCGCAGCGTTTACAGAGTGCGGGACGCTCGCAGAGTGGAAGGCAGCGGCGCAGGAGATACGAAAATATACGTTTGCGCGCTTTGTCCTCGCGGCGGCATTTGCGGCGCCACTGCTCCGTATCTGCAGTAACCGCAACTTTATGATTTATTTCTGGGGCACATCGGGCGGCGGCAAGACGGCGGCGCAACGGTTCGCGCTCTCGGTCTGGGGCAATCCGACGCGCCTGATGAAGTCGTTCTATGGGACGATAAACGGCCTTGAGCGTGTCGCCGAGTACAGCAATGATTTCCCGCTCGTCATCAACGAGCGGCAGGTCATGATGGGCAATAATAAGCAGGAGGCGCTTGAAAGCCTCGTCTATATGCTGGAGGGCGGTCATGGCAAAGTGCGCGCGAGCAAGTCCGGCATCCGCAAGACTGCCACATGGCGCACGATCGCGATGGCGTCGGGTGAAGAACCGCTCTCCAAAGAGAGCAGCATCCAGGGCGTCAGGACGCGCCTGATCGAGCTGAACGCCTATCCGGTGCTACCGGAGCAGACGGCAAAGATGGTCTATGCGCTGGATGAGGAGCAGCACGGTACGGCGGGCAGGGCATTCACGCTGCGCCTCTTACAGGAGGAGCAGACGGCATACGCGGAGATCCTTGCGGCGCGCACCGCGCTGATCGCACGCCTCAGAGAGGACTATCCCGAGCATTTCGAGCCGCATATCGACAATGTGGCGACGGTCTGCATTGCAGATATGCTCGTCAGTATGTGGCTCTTTGATGAGGCGGCGGATGCGGCGCAGCAGGCCGCCTATGACATGGCTGCATCCGTCATGGGCGAGCTGCCGACCAGACGCGAGATCTCCGACACGCAGCGCGCGTGGGACTTCGTGGAGGCGTGGCTCGTCAGCAATTGGCAGCGGTTTTCCGAGGAGTTCGGAGAGCGGGCGCGGCTTTCGCCGGAATATGGCTTTGTCCGCGACAACTGCATCAATGTCTACCCGATGTATCTGCGTGCTGCGCTCGATGATGCGGGCTTTGCGTCCAACAAGTTCTTGAAGGAGTTTGCCGAGATGGGGCTAATCTGCTCGTCGCCTGAGAAGAATAAGCGTAGGTTTACAAAGCGGGTCAGCTACGGCGGTACAAAGCTTCATGTCGTACAAATTCCGCAGGTTATGGAGGGGCTGCTATGAGTTTGTGGGAACTGTGGGAACTCTGTGGGAACCGTTGTGGGAACCGCAAAAATTCAGTGTTTTCAAGGGTTTGCGGTATATATAAGAGAGAGTTCCCACAGTTCCCACATAATATATATATACCCTACAACCACCCTTACCTTAATCATAAATAGGGTATAAGGGTGGGGGGTGTAAAAAAGTATATATATGTTTTTCAAAATTTGTGGGACTGTGGGAACCGTTGCCCCTAAACCCTTGTGGCTCTAAGAGAAGTGCGGTTCCCACAAATGCCAAAAATCGCGGGAACCGGCGCGGGAACCCCTATATTTTCGCGGGAACCCTTGTGAGTTTGGAGATGATTTTATGGGCTATTTCGAACATGTGCAACGAAAAACAGAGAGTGCGCCGCCAAAATCTTCTGAGGCAAGTCCATATATGTCGCTGGTCGAACGTATCGAGCAGCGCGCCTATGCGATGCTGAGCCCTGAGGAGCAGGCAGCGAGCTCCTATGCGAGTGTGGATCCGTTTGCGGATCTCTCGCCGAGTGACTCCGAGCTTTGGATTATCGTACTCAGCAAGGCGCGCGAGATCGACAAGGAATTCTATGCGCGACTCTACTACATACGCGGCGGCGGGACGCAGCTCGTACGGAATTATCGCTGGGGCTATGTGCTGCGGCCGATCATTACAGGAGATAATGCGAGCGGCTGGCTGAGCATGGAGCAGTATGAAGCCGAAAAGCATTGTTTAGATGGCTATGTGCAGCAGCTTGTCAGTCTCCTGCGGATGATTGCGTATGATGGAGCTGCGTAAAGGAATAATTTCGCTGCATGAATGCAGCGCTGTGAGGAGGCTTTGAATGACGGCGAAGGAATATCTCTGGCGCGTCCGCGACGCCGAGCGTGAACTGAAACGTATTGAACAGGAATACAAACAGGCAAAAGCCGACATTCTGCATCTGAAGGCGATCCGGTATGACACGGACAAGGTCACAGGGGGCAAGACCTGCGATCTCTCGGATGCAATTGCAACGATTGAGGGTTACATGGAGCGTCTGAATGCGCAGTGGGATAAGCTGATTGTGCTGCGCAAGGAAGCAAAGGTGCTGATTGAGCGGATTGCTGACGGGCGGTATCGGGATGTGCTGACGCGGCGATATTTGCAGGGGCAGTCTCTTGAGGAGATTGCAGTTGATTTGCGGTATAACTATCGTTGGATTAAACGACTGCATGGGAGGGCGTTGGGCGAATTTGAAAAATTGGCCCCGGAAAGCCCCCTATGATCTGTGGTATAATGTAAACTGAGAAAAGAGAGGATGCTGAGGCGGATTCTCGGAGGGCACAGCTGCGGCAGTGCCCTTTTTGTATGCGTGGGAAACATAAATTTTTGCGGCTTTTTATGCCTCGCGTTTTTGAGATATAAATTTTTAAAGGCAGGTGGTGAGCGTGTAGCATGGCGAATGAGCGGAATTTGAAGCCGTTAAACCAACGGACAAAGAGCGAACAAAGAGAGATCACAACGAAAGGCGGCATCGAGAGCGGCAAGGCACGCCGCCGCAAGAAGGCACTCAGGACGGCACTCAAGGAGGCGGTCGCGCTCTCGATGAAGGAGCTGCATCCGGATCTCAAAGATGGCATTATGCGCGCTGCGGGTCTCAAGGATGAGGCACTCACCGTTGGCGATGCAATCCTCGGCAGCATCGTCCGGAGTGCCTGTGCCGGTGATCCTAAGATGATGAAGATCCTCCTCGATACCATCGGCGAGAGCGCCGACATCCGCCTGCATGAGCGCGAAGTGAAGCTCAAGGAGAAAGCCGTTGACGCAGGGCGGGAGGAAAGGGCGGAGTCGATCACGTTTGTATTTGAGCGGAGGGATACGGAGTGAACGAGCGGATTGTCAATGTCGCGGAGCTTGTTGCACCGAGCTTTGACGGTATTTTCTACGATGTGCAGGAGCACCGCTATACGCACTATTGGCTTGCGGGAGGGCGCGGCTCCACGAAGTCCAGTTTTGCGTCGCTGTGCCTCCCGCTCCTCCTTTTGCAGAATCCCGCGTGCCATGCGGTCGTTCTGCGCAAGGTCGCAAACACGCTGCGCAACAGCGTCTACAACCAAGTGGAGTGGGGGATTCATGCGCTGGGCATATCCGATGCGTTCGCGGCACGGGTGAGTCCGCTGTCGTTTGAGCACAGGGGCACGGGGCAGAAAATCCTGTTTCTCGGTGTGGATGATAAGAGCAAGATCAAGTCGCTCAAGCTGCCGTTCGGTTATGTCGGCGTTGTGTGGATTGAGGAGCTTGACCAATTCACGGGCATGGAGGAGATCCGCAGCCTCCTGCAGTCGCTCCTGCGCGGCGGGGCGCGGTACTGGGTGTTCTGCTCGTACAACCCGCCCAAAAGCCGCAACAACTGGGTCAACGAGGAGGCACTGTTTGACCGCGACGACCGCATTGTGCACCGCTCCACCTATCTGGGCGTGCCGTCCGCGTGGCTCGGTGCGCAGTTCATCCATGAGGCGGAGCGGCTGCGGGAAAAGAATGAGACGCTGTACCGGCACGAATATCTCGGCGAGGTCACGGGGACAGGCGGTGGTGTGTTCGACAATGTAGAGGATGTGGAGCTGAGTGATACCGACGTGGCACTCTTTGACCGCCTCTATCACGGTCTTGATTTTGGGTTTGCTGTTGACCCTCTTGCTTTTGTCTCCATGCACTACGACGCCAAACACGAGGATTTATACATCTTTGACGAGATCTACGAGCAGAGGCTGACAAATGCACAGGCAGCGCGGAGAATCCTGCCACGTCTCCACGGGCAACACCTGACCGCAGACGCAGCAGAGCCGAAGAGCATCGCGGAGCTGCGTGGGCTTGGGCTGAATGTGCAGGCGGCACGCAAGGGTCCCGACTCCGTTGCATACGGGATTCACTGGCTGCAGGGGCGCAGACGTATCTACATCGACAAGCGCCGCGCACCGAACACCTACCGCGAGTTCGTCGGCTACGAATACGAGCGTAACAAAGACGGGCAGTTTATATCGGCCTATCCGGATAAGGATAACCATACGATTGACGCAGTGCGCTATGCGACGGAGGCACTTGCGGCGGGCGAACGCATACGGGCGATGCGCGGCAATATCTACTAAGGAGGGACGCTTTTGGATATCAACGAAATGGCAGAGACTTACACGCTGCTGCATGACGCCTACTATGGGGACGGGCAGTTTAAGCGGGGCGGAGCGCTCATCCGTCACACGCGCGAGAGTCTGGAGAATTTTGCAAAGCGCAAAAAGCTCGCCTACTACCTCAACTATATGGGGCCGATTGTCAACGCCTCGGTAGACCCGATCTTTCGCAACGAGATCAAGCGCGAGTACAATGACACGGCGAAATTCAAGGTGTTCCTCGACGACGCCGACCGCGCGGGGACAGACCTGCAGAACTATATCCGCCGTCTGGCGGTCATGGCGAAGCTCTACGGCGTTGTCTATGTCATCGTCAACAATGCGCCGGAGATCGGTGCAACAGTGCAGGATAGCCTCAACAAGAGGGCGCTGCCGTATCTTGCTCATGTACTGCCGAATGAGGTCACGCATTGGCGCTTCGATGAACGCGGGTGCATG
>NZ_CP016201.1:780129-787295 GCF_001683335.1 Selenomonas sp. oral taxon 126 | reverse complement strand
GGCTATCGGAGTACGGTCAAGGACGCCGAGGACAGAACGAGAACGCGCTACTATACATGGACACGGACAAGCTGGACGGTTGCAGATGAAAATTTGCAGATCATTCGGCAGGGGCAGCACGCGCTTGGACGGCTGCCTGTCGTTCAATATTTTGGGCGTAGCAATGACCCAATGGAGGTTTTGCCCGCACCTGAGTTCCTGTCGGTCGCGCAGACAAATCTCCATGTCTATCAGCTCTGCAGCTGGCATACGCAGATCCTGCAGAACCAGACGTTCAACATCCTCATCATGCCGCACACAGGCGCGTCCGAGCTGACCATCGGCACGAACAACGTACTCGCCTATCCTCCGGAAAGTCAGCACCCGCCCGCATTTATTGCGCCCGATGCTGCACCCGCGCAGGTGCTGACGGAGCAGATTGATCGCCTCATCCGCGAAATGTACCGCATGAGCGGCATTGATTCCGTGATCGGCGTACAGTCGGCGAAGTCCGGCGTTGCGCGTCAGTGGGACTTCGAGCGGACGAATCAACGGCTTGTCGACTTTGCCATTCAGAGCGAGGAGGCAGAGAAAGCCATCGTTGCCCTCTATGAGGCATGGACAGGCGAGACAATCGGCTATGTATGCGAATATCCGCGCGACTTCAAGATCTCGGATGTGACGGAGGGGCTTGCACAGGCACAGGCGGCGCTTGACCTCGGGCTTGACAGCAGAACCTATCAGGTGGAGGTCGCGCGCAAAGTCCTCGAGGCGTATCTCCCGAATCTCGAGCCCGCTGCATATGATGCGATCATCCGCGAACTCGAGGCGGCTGCGGCGGTCATAGAGCAAACGAGGGCATACGGAGGCGGAGATGAACCTGACAGCGACACAGGCGCAGATAGAGGCGTTTGAGCGGCGCATCCGCGAGCTGATTGCAGAGGGCTATAGCGTCCGCTTCGCCGTGTATCAGGCGTACAGGGAGCACCCTGTGATGCAGGTGATGCACAGGGAGGCACGCGCAGAGATACGTGCGGAGGCGGCGCGCGGCTACGGTGAACCGCTGCCGCAGGGAATCACGGCACGCCTCTTTACACAGGCATGGGCACCCGACGGACTGACGCTCTCGACGCGGACAACGCGCGGCTCGATTCTCGTGCGGGAGATGGTCGCCCGCACGATCGAGGAGCAGATTGCAAAGGGGGCATCCTGCCGCGCAGCAAGCCTTGCTATCTTCGACGGCTACAAACAGGGCGGCGTTATACCGGTGCAGGACATTCCGAAATATCTGAATGAGACGCTCGCGGTGGCGCGTCATGCGGGCATTCCGCGCGATGAACTCATGAAGGCGCTGCAGCCTGTGCGGCGGCAGATCACGAAGGGTACAACAGCGGGCATGCGCGCGGCATATACGCAGCTGATTGACGCGCTGGAAGCGCAGAACGAAAAGGCGCTGAACAGGGCGATCTATGTCGCCACGCAGGAGCGGACGCGCTATTTCGCCGACCGCATTGCGCGAACGGAGACGGCGCGGGCGTATCAGGACGGCTTCCTGCTCAAATGGGACAATAACGAGGACTGCGTTGCCTATCAGTGGAAGCTCTCGGGGCGGCATCCGCGCTATGACATCTGCGACCTCTACGCCAATGCGAATCTCTACGGTATGGGGGCGGGGGTGTTCCCGAAGGACAAAGTCCCGCTTCTGCCTGCGCACCCGCACTGTATGTGCTTCCTGAAGCCCGTCATTCGCGGCATGCTCGACAACGAGACGCCGCACGAGCGCATTGAGGAGGGCGGCAGAGAATATCTTGACAGCGTGAGCCTGCATCATCGGCAGATGCTCCTCGGGATTCATGGCGCAAAGGATGTGATGGACGGGAAAATCAGCTGGACGCAGAAAGCACGCGGATACGGCGGTAAAAAAATTGAGAGTAGACTATCGTCAACAGGCGGGAGAGGTGATATAATAATACAAAGCGGGGCGCTGAATCCGAACAGTGACAGAGCCCTTAAACATGCTACAACGTATTATGAATCTGTTCGGCACATGACAACGGACTGCGAGAGAATTGCAGCAAATACAGGTTTTCGCGAGCAAGATATTCGCGTCATAAAGAACCATGTGTTTATCGAGGAACACGATTTATACGTTGGTAGAAAACGGTTTTCCCCCGATTATGAAATGGCACAGTCTTGGCAGCGCCTCATTGACGGGCGAAACATCCAAGAGCGCGATATTGTCCTGCTGAATCATGAATATATTGAATCTATTTTCATGAAGGATGATCTTTCTGCTGTCGAGGCACATGAAAAAGCGCAAAGAATATACAACTACGCGGCGTTGCTGAAAGGATGATTCAAATGTTGGGGTGGGCGAAACCGATCAGAGAGAACGATGATGAGATGTTCATTGCTTATAGTGTGGAAAGTGATCGATCTTGTGACGGTGTTCTGGTCTGGGACAAAAAAACAGAGGAGTTCCGCATAGACAAACTGTCTGCCACAGCAGATGTTATGTCCACAAATCGACTGGCGGGGCTGATTCGGTATAGCTTGTATGAAGGTTTCTTCACTCCGGGGCTTAATTGTATGTTGAGCTGATAAAAACGGGATAGAAAGCACTTGCTCTCTTGCAGGTGCTTTTTTCATGCCCTCCGAGCTCCCTCGGCAGGGCATTTTTCATGCGCGGGATTGAGGCCTGCAAAACTATTTTGCACAGGAGGCAAAGACATGGAACTCAAAGAGGTATACGCGGCACTGGAGGCTACGGAGAACGGCGCGGCGATGGTGGAGACCATCAAAAGCGAGCTTGCGGGCGTGCGGAAGGAGGCGGCAGAGGCACGCACGGGAAAGAACAAGGCAGAGGAGGAGCTTGCCGGGCTCAAGAAGCAGCACGGCGAACTCGAGGCAAAGCACAAGGTGCTGGAAACGCAGCTCGGCGACGCGCAGAAGAAGGGCGCGGGCGCACAGACGGAGATGCAGAAGCTGCAGGGGCAGATCGCCGACCTTGCCAAGAAGTACGAGGACGCGGAGGCGGCGCGCAAGACCGCCGAGGAGAAGCGCGTACAGGCGGACATCATGGCGCAGACGGTCGACGCCCTCACCAAGGCGAACGCGGTTGACCCGCAGGAATTTGCAAAGCTCATCGCCCCGAGCATCACGGTCGCCGAGGACGGCACATACGGCTGCACGAAGTCGGACGGCACGCGGGGCAGCATCGCCGACGGCGCTGCGGAGTGGCTGAGCGGTAAGGCATGGGCAGTCAAGGACGCGCAGAAGCCCGGCAGCGGCGACGGCAGATCCGGTGATGGTGGCGCAGGCGGCACGATTGCGGAGCAGTTCGCCGCCGCGCTCGGAGGTTAAGGAAAAGGAGTAAAGCAATATGGCAATCAATACGCTTGAGATGGCAAAGATTTTTCAGCAGGAGCTCGACAAGCAGATGCTTACGGCGGGCACATCGGGCTGGATGGAGGCGAACGCCACGCACGTGAAGTACAACGGCGGCGATACGGTGCGCATGCCGATGATTTCCACGTCGGGGCTTGCCAAGTATGACCGCGACAACGGATTCAATCGCGGGTCTGTGACGCTCACCTACAAGGACTACACGCTGACGCAGGATCGCGGGCGTACGTTCCACCTTGACTCCATGGACGTGGATGAGAGCAACTTTATCGCGTCGGCGGGGAACGTCATGGGCGAGTTCCAACGCCTGCAGGTCGCGCCCGAGATTGACGCATACCGCTACTCGCGCATTGCGGCGCTCGCAAAGGGCGCGTCGCACGAGTCGGCGGCATTTACGCCGACGAAGGACAATATCCTCGGCAAGCTCGACGAGGAGATCACGAAGATTCAGGACATCGTCGGCGAGGACGAGCCGCTCGTCATCGTCATGGCGACGCCCGTGCGCACGGTTCTGAACGGTGCAAAGGACGTGACGCGCTATCTTGACGTTGCGGACTTCAAGGCGGGCGCGGTGAACACGAAGGTGCGCACCTACAACGAGATTCCGATCCTCTCCGTACCGTCCGCACGCATGAAGACGGCGTATGTCTTTGCCGACGGCAAGACAACGGGGCAGGAGGCGGGCGGCTTCAAGGCGGACACGGGTGCCAAGGCGATCAACTGGATCATCATGACGCGCCGTGCGCCGATTGCGATCTCCAAGACGGACAAGGTGCGTATCTTCTCGCCGGACGTGAACCAGAAAGCGGATGCATGGAAGCTCGACTACCGCAAGTTCCATGACATTTGGATTCCGAGCAACAAGCTCGCGGGTGTCTGGGTCAACACGGGCGCATAAGGAGGAACACGATGACAAGACTTGTACGGCTGAACGAGGTGCAGTACGCAGAGACGGAGGAGCAGGCGGCAGGATTGATGGCGCAGGGATTCGAACCTGCGCCGCTGCCAACCGAGGCGCCCAAGGAGGATAAGCCCGTGAGGGACGGCAAGGCAAAGAAGAAGGAGGAGAGCGGCGGGAAGGAGGAGTCGCCGCCAGAGAGCAATGGGCGTTGCTGAGATATTCCGTCGCAACCTGTGCCTTGCGGTTGAGGCAAGTGCGGTGGAGGTTGCGACGACTGCCAAAATGGAGCATCGATACAAGCAGGATAAAGGGGAAATAATGAAGGCGGTAAAGATTAAGCCTGAACTGCCGAGCATGGAGAAAACTGTGTATCTTGACGGGAATGTCACGCCACGCGCAGTCTTTATCCACGAGGGTATCAGACCACATGACATTTTCCCGAAACGGCGGAAGGCGCTGCGCTGGGTGGACGGGAACAAATTTCTGTTCGCCAGGCGCGTGCACTTTCCCGGCTGGGCTCCCGACCCCTTTATTTACGACGCCTTGGAGGCGAACCGTGAGACGATTGTGCGCATTTTTGACCGCTATACGGAGCGGGCGCTGCAGGAGGTGGCAAATGTTTTTCAGCCCTGACGATCTGAAGGATAAGGACGAACTGCTCGGCACATCGGTGACGGACACACTCATCGCCGAAGCGGAGGAGTATCTGCGCGCATCGGCAGAGGGGCTCGGCGTTGCATGGGAGACGGTGCAGCCGACCTACTACGTGCGGCGCTTCCTCACTGTCTATGTCTTCCGCGAGCTCTGCATTCGCAGGAGTTTTACGGGGGCACAGACGTGGGGCAGCGGCGCAGGCGATCAGGACAGCTATGCGGGCAAATACGGCTTTTACCGCGATGAGATGAAGCGGCTCGAGGCATCCATGACGGCACAGGCACTCACGGGCGCGGCCGTGCAGAGCGGCTACGGCAGCGTGCAGCTCTATCGGGGGTGAGGATATGCTCTGGATAAAACTGCTGAGGAGTCTGGGCGACCATCTGCGCGCGGCAGATGTGGCGGATCAGGTCATCATTGGCGGCTACAAGCCGAGTGACATACGCCCCGACCCCAACGGGCGCGGCATCGTCTATCTCCTGCGTGATCGTGAACGCCTCGCAGGCGAGACCCGCGTGCAGGATACGGCGGTGCAGATCAGCGTCGATACATGGGTGCGCTCGGAGAGCAAAGACCTCGCCGACGGCTACGAAGCCCTTGCACGGCTGGAACGCGCCGTCATGGAGGCACTGCGGACGTACGAGGAGAACATGACGTGGATTGCGGACGGCGTTCAGCTCCTGCGCCTTAGGATTACGGAGACGGCGGGCGATGGGGACAGCGTACGTCCCCTCGTCGGCAGCCGTTGCTCACTGGAAGTTATCATCTATGAGGAAAAATAAGGAGGCTGCATATGGCAACACAACAGGCGCGCGGCTATAAGTCCGCGATGACCATTGACTTTGAGTCGTCCTTTGGCGTGAGTCCGACGACGAAGAAGGGCATCTCTCTGCCGATGAACAGCAACGAGCTCTCGAAGGCGCAGACGCTCATTGAGTCGGACACGATCACGAATACGCGCAACGACACGCAGCCGGCTCTTGGGCGCGTGAGTGTCGACGGCGACATTGAGATGCCCGCTGACTATGTCGCATCGGGCTACATGCTCAAGGCGCTCTTTGGCGATCCCAAGACTGCGGGCACCGCGCCGAACAAGACGCACGTGTTCACGGTCAAGGATAACCAGCCGTCGATCATCGTCGAGAAGGCATTCCCCGACCTTGGCAAATACGTCCGCTACAAGGGCGTCAAGATCAATACGTTCTCTGTTGACTTCGGCCAGGACAATGAGATGACGTTCAAATTCGGCGTCATGGGGGCATCGCGCGAGCAGGACGGCACTGCATACGACTCCGCAGCAAAAGCGGCAAAGCTGCAGCGCATCGCGCAGAATCATGCCTATGTCAAGATCGACGGCACGGAGAGCCGCATCGTCAAGGAGGGCTCGCTGGAGATCAGCGCGAATCTCGACGGTGATCAGTATGTTGTCGGCGGCGGCGGACTGCGCGGGGACATCCCCGAGGGCTTGATGAAGGTCTCGGGCAGTCTCAAGGCGCTCTTTGTCTCGACCGACTGGATGGACAAGGCAGACACGGGTGCGGCGGTCGCAATGGAGATCGGCTTTAAGCTCGACGAGAATACATCGCTCGTATTTTCCATGCCGACGGTGCAGTTCGAGCCGTTCGACGCGCAGATCAGCGGCCCCGCAGGCGTTGTGGTCGAGGTGAAGTGGCGCGCATTCTCGGCAGACGGCAAGAGCATCGTGACAGCGACGCTGAGGAATCAGCAGGAAGCATATTGAGGCAAAAGAAAAAGAACCGCTTCGTCAGCACGGGGCGGTTTTCTTATGCACAAAATTCTATGGTCGGATAGAATTTTTCAAAAACCTCTTGACTTTTGTCGACAAAATGAATAACATGATTGTGTCGACAAAATAAAGGAGGGTTAGATTGTGTCAGACAAGAAAAAAGCCGGTAGACCTGTTGCGGGTACACCAAAGACGGTAAAATTGACCGTTCGTGTAGACGAGGAAGCAATTAGCATTCTCGATTCATACTGTGAGCGGGAGAAGGTGAGCCGTGCAGACGGTGTGCGAACAGGGATAAAGACTTTGAAGGACAAGTAAAAAGCACCCGCCTCCGACCAAGGACAAACGAGTGCTTATGACAGAACCCCAAAGGATTTTGTAAATCCATTATACCAAATCCGACGGGGATTGCAAAGGAGAATGTATAATGGCAAACGAAGTACAGATTTTCGAGAACGCCGAGTTCGGTAAGGTGCGGAC
>NZ_CP016201.1:778612-780104 GCF_001683335.1 Selenomonas sp. oral taxon 126 | reverse complement strand
CCTCCTTTATTTTGTCGACACAATCATGTTATTCATTTTGTCGACAAAAGTCAAGAGGGTTAGATTGTGTCAGACAAGAAAAAAGCCGGTAGACCTGTTGCGGGTACACCAAAGACGGTAAAATTGACCGTTCGTGTAGACGAGGAAGCAATTAGCATTCTCGATTCATACTGTGAGCGGGAGAAGGTGAGCCGTGCAGACGGTGTGCGAACAGGGATAAAGACTTTGAAGGACAAGTAAAAAGCACCCGCCTCCGACCAAGGACAAACGAGTGCTTATGACAGAACCCCAAAGGATTTTGTAAATCCATTATACCAAATCCGACGGGGATTGCAAAGGAGAATGTATAATGGCAAACGAAGTACAGATTTTCGAGAACGCCGAGTTCGGTAAGGTGCGGACGATTGTGAAGGATGGAGAGCCGTATTTCGTCGGCAAGGACGTTGCGGATATTCTGGGCTATGCAAAACCCGAGAACGCCATTGCCACGCATGTTGATGAGGAAGATAAAACCAGTACCCTCATTCAGGGGACTGGTTCAAACTACAAGAGCAAGGCTGTTATCATCAACGAATCAGGCGTCTATGCTCTGATTTTCGGCTCGAAGCTCCCCAAGGCAAAGCAGTTCAAGCGTTGGGTTACATCGGAAGTGCTGCCCTCCATCCGCAAGACCGGCTCGTACAACACCATCCCGAAAGAACGCAGCGAGTTCAAGGAGCAGGAGCTCAAAGCCCGTATGCTGAACGCGCGTGTGCGTGAGTCGAACCAGTACCTCAAGATCGCCGCGCAGATCGACATCCCCGAGTACCGCTACATCTTGCAAGCGAAGTCGGCAGAGGCACTCAACGGCGGCGTTCCCGTCCTGCCCTTGCAGGAGGTCGAGCGCAAGACGTACTCCGCAACAGAGATTGGTGCGATGTTCGGCGTGTCGGCAAACAAGATCGGCAAGCTCGCGAACGCGCACAAGCTCAAGACGCCTGAGTACGGTAAGCTGTTCTACAGCAAGTCCGAGCATTCCGTGAAGGAAGTCGAGACGTGGCGGTACTACGAGAGCGTCATTCCTGTGTTTGAGAAGATTTTCGGACGGGAGGCGGCGTAGTTATGACGGCGGTAGAGATGGTGCTTGAACAGCCGATTCCTAAGGGGGGCGGAATTTGATGGACTTTGCTCCATCATTGATCTTCATAACGATGATCGGTCGTGGGAGATTACGAAAGCCTACAACTACGGCGTTATTATGGGGAAGCGCATGGAACGCGCCCGCCGCAAGCGCAATCAGCAGTAAACAACAACTTCATCATGAACCCGCTCAATCTGGGCGGGTTTTTTGATACTCATTTTTAGGAGGAACAAAATGACAAACGAAACGACAAGCAAAATCACGATCCGCTCTCTCACGGTAAAGGAGGTGCGGGAGCTGCGCAAGGCGGGGCTTGACCCTGCCTTTGCAAAGAAGGATGAGAGCGCGGATGTGACAGCGGGGATGATCGAC